>JAYVMZ010000105.1:0-11220 GCA_043758735.1 Betaproteobacteria bacterium | reverse complement strand
CCAGCGCACCTTCCCGGCGTGGCGACCGGGATGTTTCGGTCCGGCCACCGATTCGGCGGCCATCATCAGCAGTTGTTCGACGAATTGCCGCGACAGATGCCCCAGCAGATCTTCGATCGACAGCTGCGCTTGGCCAATCATCGACAGCAGCGCCAATGCCGATTGCGGGTTGGCTTGCAGCAGTGGCTGCGCTTCCAGCGCCGCACGGTTCTTGTCGAGCACTTGCAGCTTCGGCGATTTTCCCTTGCGAGTAGACTTCTTCATGGTGGTTGAGCTTTCTAAGGTTCAGGTTGAGGATGTCGAGAACCCACATTCTGGGCCCACGACTGCTTCAACCACCAACTCAACCTTCAACTACGGCCGGGACACCGCCGTTCACTGTTCACTGTTCACTGTTCACTGTTCACTGTTCACTGTTCACTGTTCACCGATCACCGTTTCTAGTCACATCTTCTTCCAGTCCCCCGATTGCTCGAAAGCATACGCGGCGCGATAGATCGTCGCTTCGTCGTGATGTTTGCCGATCAACATCATGCCGATCGGCAGGCCGTCCACGAAGCCGCAAGGCACGCTCATGGCCGGGTGATGCGTGATGTCGAACGGGCAGGTGTTGCCGATCATCTCGAGCGCGCGCTGGATATATTCTTCGCGCGAGCAGCCGGGCGCGGGCAGCGGCTGGGATTTCATCGGCATGGTCGGCATC
The DNA here is from genome assembly GCA_043758735.1 of Betaproteobacteria bacterium. Lineage (GTDB taxonomy): Bacteria > Pseudomonadota > Gammaproteobacteria > Burkholderiales > JACQAP01 > JACQAP01. The sequence goes on along the minus strand of JAYVMZ010000105.1, from coordinate 10,517 downwards.
AGCAGAAGGTCGTATTTCGCCAGCTCGGCGTCGTAGGCTTCGATCAGCCGCTTGGTGATGTTCATCGCCTTGCCGTAGTAATGGCTGCCGTGATATTTCTTGATGTACACGCCGAGCGTCGTGAGTACCTTGGTCGTTTCCGACAATTCGTTCGCGCGCAACTGCCAGCCGTGCAGCTTGTCGATCAGGCTGGTCACGTAGAGGTCCGGCCGGCTCAGGCCGTAGCCGTCGCCGAACATCATAGTCTGCGTGATGCCCTCGACGCCGATCGGCGTCCACAGCACGGGGCCGATCAGGTGCGCGGGAATGGAGATCTCGTCGACGGTCGCGCCCAGTTTCTTATAGTGCTCTGCGGCCTTCTTGACCTTGGCATCCGACGCGGCCTCCGATTCAGGCCGGCCGAAGCCTTCCTTGACGATGCCGATCTTGAGGTCCTTGACACCGCCGTCGAGCATCTTCGAGTACTTCACTTTCTTCGGCGCGCCGTACTGCCGCGGGTCGTAGCCATCGGGCCCGGCGATGACTTCGAGCATCAGCGCGTTGTCCGTCACCGTGCCGGTCATCGGGCCGATGTGGTCGATGGTGATCTCGATCGGCATGATGCCGGTGTAGGGCACCAGGCCATGCGTGGGCTTCATGCCGTAGATGCCGCACCACGAGGACGGCATGCGGATGGATCCACCCTGATCGCCGCCCAGCGCGATGTCCGCTTCGCCGAGCGAAACCGCAACGCCGCTGCCGGACGACGAGCCGCCGGCGGAGAATCCCATCTTGTACGGGTTATGCACCGCGCCCTTGGCGCCGGTGTGGCTGCCGCCGGAAATGCAATACGACTCGCAATGCGTCTTGCCGATGACTTCCGCTCCCGCATCGAGCAGGCGCGCGACGACGGTTGCATCGATTTCCGGCACGTAGCCCTCGAGGATTGAATTGCCGTTCATCATCGGCACGCCCGCCACCATGACGTTATCCTTCACGGCGACTTTTTTTCCTTTGAGCAGACCCGACGATGCACCCTTGATCGATGTCCTCACATACCAGGCATTGCGCGTATTCTCCGAAGGGTCCGGAAAATAGCCCGGCGTGCGCGGATACTTCACGATTGGCAGGTAGTCGGGCATGGCATCGACCATGTTGTAGGCGTCGATGTTGGGTTTGATCAGCCCGGCATAGGATTTCACGTCGTCCTCGGTCAGGGCCAGGCCGACTTCCTCGGCGGCATCCCAGATCTGTTCCGGTGTCGGATACTGCACCATGATGACCTCCTTCTGGTTATTTTAAAAAAGAATCCCCGATCGTAAATCAGGGTGCGAGCAGACGGACCAGCTCCGGATCGTCGCGGATCTTGTGCGATTCGCCGTGAAGCGCGATGCGGCCGCGATCCATCACATAACAATACTGCGAAACGCCCAGGGCCAGTTTCAGGTGTTGCTCGACGATGACCACCGCGATCTTCTGCGCCAGCTGATGGAGCCGTTCCGCGATCTCGTCGACGACGCCGTGCCATACTCCCTCGGTCGGCTCGTCCAGCATCAGCAGGTAGGGCCGCGCCAGCAGCGCGCGGCTGATGGCGAGCATCTTGCGTTCGCCGCCGGATAACGTGCCGGCCTGTTGCGCCATGCGCTCGCCCAACTTCGGGAACAGCGCGAGAACTTCATCGATGCCTTCTTCGCCGTCGGCAGTGGCCATCGCGCCGACCAGCAGGTTTTCCCTGACCGTGAGCTTGGCGAACACGCCGTGCTCCTGCGGCACGTAGCCGATGCCCTTGCGCACGCGCTGCTCGGTGCGCAGTTTCGTAGCGTCGACGTTGTCGAAGCGGATGCTGCCGCGTGACGGCTTCAGGTCACCCGAGAGCGTTTTAAGCAGCGTGGTCTTGCCGGCGCCGTTGCGGCCGAGAACGGCCACGCCGCCGCACGCAGGAACCTTGATCGAGACGTCGAACAGCGCCTGGCTGGTGCCGTAGTAAGTGCACAGGTCCGCCGCTTCCAGCAGCGATGCGCCGATGTCAGGCATGGAAATACGCCTCCTTGACCTTCTCGCTGTTCTGCACGACTTGCGTCGGACCGCTTTCGACGACCAGTCCCTGGTCGAGCACGGTCAGCGTGTCGCAGATGTCGCGGATGAAATCCAGGTCATGTTCGACGATCAATAGCGAGCAGCGTTCCCTGATCGGAGCGAGCAGGTCGCCGGTGGCGCGCCGCTCCTGCGGGCTCATGCCCGCCGTGGGTTCGTCGAGCAGCAGCAGCTTCGGTTCGCGCGCGAGCGCCATCGCGATTTCCAGCCATTGCTGCTGGCCGTGCGACAGTGCGCCGGCCAGTTCGTCGGGGCGATCGTCGAGGCGAAACTGCACCAGCATGTCCATGATGCGGTGGTGCAGGGGCTCACGCGTGCGCGACAGTAACAGTGCCAGCATCGAATCCTGCGCCTGCACCGCGAGCAGCACATTGTCGTAGACGCTCAGCATCGGCAGGATGCTGGTGATCTGGAATTTCAGGCTCATGCCCGCGCGCGAGCGTTCCGCCGGGGTTGCTTGCGTGATGTCGTTGCCGAGGAAGGCAACGGTGCCTTCGGTCGGCGTTTCGGCGCCGGCAATCGATTTGAGCAGGGTGCTTTTTCCTGAGCCGTTCGGACCGATCAGCCCGTGGAATGAACGCTCGGTGACGGTCAGGTCGACGCCGCCGAGCGCGGTCAGCGTAGCGTAGATTTTCTTCACGCCGCGCACTTCGAGCACGCTCGATGCTCCGAAGGATGAAGTCATGGAACCTCGGTCGCCGCGGTGGCGGGCTTCTTGTCGTCCTTGGGCTTCGGCGCACTCCGGCCGAAGGAACCGACGCGCTCTCGCGCTGTCACCAGGAAGCTGATCAATCCGGTCGGCTTGAACATCACCACGATCAACAGCAGCAGGCCCAGCACGATCGGCCAGCCGGTCTCCCAAATCTGCGACAGGTAATAGCTGAACAGGTCGATCATCGATACGCCGATGATGCCACCTATCAGGGTGCCAACCCCGCCGAAGAGCACGTATAGCACCACTTGCGTGGACAGCACGGGACCGAGCTGTCCGGGGCCGACGTAGCCTTCGTGAAATGCATACAACCCGCCGCTTATGCCCGCGATCAAGCCGGCGATGGCGAACACCACCGCCTTGTAGTTCTGCACGTGGTAGCCGAAGAACGTGATGCGCGCCTCCTGCTCGCGAATGCCGGCGAGCACCAGGCCGAACTGGGAGCGTGTAAGCCAGCGCAAGCCCAGGTAGATCAGCGCGAGGATCGCCAGCGCGAAATAATAGTAGACCGGCCCTTCCGAGATTTCATGGCCGAACAGGGTCAGCCGCGGCAGCGACGGAATGCCGTTCTGTCCGCCGACATAAGACCAGCCGCGCGCAAGCCGCTCCACCACGTACGATCCGGTCAGGGTTCCGAGTGCCACGAAAACGGTGGTGGGCACGCGCTTGCCGAGGATGACGAGGAAGGCGAGCATCAACGAGACCACCAGTCCGGCCAACGCTGCGACCGGAAGCAGCAGCAGGATCGACGTGATGCCCGCCTTGGTGGCGAGCAGCGCGCAGCAGTAGCCGGCCACCCCGAAGAACAGCGCCTGGCCGAAGGAAAGAATGCCGGCGTAGCCCCACACCAGATCGAAAGACAGGGCCAGCAGCCCGAGGATGAATACGCGGGTGGCGAACAGCACCCAGAAATCGTCTACCGCCAGCGGCAATAGCAGGAACAGGACGAGCAGGATCCCCTCGATCCAAGGGGTCACGCGACGTTTCGAGGTTGACGCTGTTGCGGGGGTCATGATCTGTCTACGAAATTAGACCGACGTTCTCACCGCAAAGACGCAAAGGACGCGAAGGAAAGACGGAGGGCATAAATAAATGCTGTGTCCGCGAATATACGATTGCCGAATGTTGTCGCTGCACGCACGCGCAACCTCTGCTCATCGACAACTATTCTTCTCGCCCTTCCTTTGCGACCTTTGCGCCTTTGCGGTGAACATTGCATTGCGAACTAGGTGAACAATCAGCCGCACTCGGCCGGCAATACCGGACCCTTGCTCTTTTCGACGATCTCGTATTTGCCGCCCTTGGATACCGCGGTGTACATGTTCATCTTCACGTGGCGGGTGCCGGGAACCATTTCGCAGCCTCCGCCCGGACCGTCGCTGATCTTGGCGTGGTCCAGCGCAACCGCCACCGCTTCGCGCTTGACGCTCTTGGCTTCCTTGACCGCCGCTTCCCACAGCTTGATGCCGCGGTACATGCCGGTCGCACCGCTGCCGGCGGTGAACGGGTTCTTGTCGCCGTAGAGTTTGCCGTATTCGGCTTGCAACTGGTTGCCGAAGGGATCGTTGACCGCCTTGAAATAGTCCAGGCAGCTGGCCAGGCCCTCGATCTCGTTCGCCGGCGTGATGTTGAGCGTATTCTCGTCGTAGTACACGCACGCCAGCCGGCCGCCTTTGTTCTGGAATCCGGCCTCGTTGAGTTGCTTGAAAAACGCCGCAACCCCGGGAGGAATGGTCGTGTTGAACACCACGTTGACGCCGCTCGACATGATCTTGTTGACCGTGGCGCTGTATTCATTGTGATCGACCGGGAAATATTCCTCGCCGATAACCTCGCCGCCATTCTTTACGATCGTCTTGCGGGCGTACTCGTTGAGCACGTGCGGCCAGACATAGTCGGCGGACGGGAGGTAGAATTTCTTGCCGCCGTTCTTGATCAGCCAGGGGATGAAAGTGTCGCATTGCTGCGCCGGCGTCGGGCCGGTGCAGAAAAGATACGGCGTGCATTCCTTGCCTTCGTACAGTTGCGGATAGATGTAGAGCGTCTTGCCGCGGTTGACGATGGTGTCCTTGATGGCGTTGCGCATGGAACTGGTGATGCCGCCGAAGACGACATCCACCTTGTCCTGGGTCACCAGCTTGCGCACCTTGGTCACCGCAAGCTGCTCGTTGGTGGCGGTGTCTTCCAGGATCATCTGGATCGGACGGCCGAGCAGGCCGCCGCCCTTGTTGATCTGCTCGATCGCCATTTTCGCCACTTGGGAGTTGGGAATGCCACCCCAGCTGATCGGGCCGGTCAGGTCGGTGGCGATGCCGACCTTGATCGGGTCGGCGGCCCATGCGCCCTTCGGATTCAGAAGATAACTGCCGCCGCCCAGGGCGATCATGCCCGACAGCAGGCTGGCGCGTTGCAGGAAAAGCCGCCGGGAATCGGACGGCGGGTGATTGCGATCGTCGACTGTCATTGTCAGCTCCTCCACTTTGATAAAAGGCCTTGCGGCCGGACCTTCACGATCGCGATGGCGATCACGAAGACAAGAACATCTGCCACTACTGGCTTGATAGCCCAGGGCAAGGCGGCGCTGGTGGCGCCCACGAGCGCCGCGCCTGCCATGGCGCCCTCGAAACTTCCCATGCCGCCGAGCATGACGGCAAGGAAAGACTTGATCAGGAAGGGCACGCCCATGTCGGCGCTGACCGCGTAAATCGGCACCATCAGTCCACCGGCGAGGCCGGCGAGCGCGGCGCCGAACGTGAATGTCGCAGCATATACCCGGCTGGTCGAAATACCCGATGCCCGCGCCAGCGCGGGATTTTCCAGGGCCGCGCGGATCTGCAATCCGAAGCGCGTGCGGGTCAGCAGAAGGTATGAGCCCACCATCACCGCGGCAGTAATCAATATCACTGCCGTGCGCCAGCGCGATACGGAGATCTCGCCGAACGAGAACGAGCCCACCAGCGGCGCAGTGACCGAATAGAACTGGCCGCCCAACAGCGTACGCACGCTCTCGCGCAATGCCAACCCGATGGCATAGGTCCCGAGCATGGCGACGATCGGCGTTGCATAAAACCTGCGGATGACTACGCGTTCGAGGGCCAGTCCGACCAGGCCCACCGCGAAGGGCGCGGCCAGCATGCCGGACCATACCGGCAGGCCAAGGCTATGGAACAGATACACCGTGTAGCCCCCGAGCAGAACGAACTCGCCATGGGCGAAATTGAAGATGCCCATCATGCTGGCGATGACGCCGAGTCCGAGCACTACCAGCACGAAGATCGAGCTGTAGGCAAGCACGTCGAAGAAAAAAGCGACAACGCTGCTCATCATTCACTCACTGATCCAAACCCGCAACTGCGGCCGTACGAAGCGTGCCCGCCACAGGTCACGCTGTGGCGATATCGTTAACGCTCGGAATTAGCAATGAATCGGGTGCGGGAATGTCAGATGGGGCCATCCTCTTCTGGCCGCGGCGGCCGCGCCGCGGTTGCACCAAACGCGCAAAGCGTGGCACTGAATTGGTGAGGGCGCAACTGGAAAAAGTGCCCGCCCAGCCCGAAGTTCAGCGGGAATTCATCGGCCACGGCATCGATGATCGTGGCGTTCGGAAATCAGCGCCACCGCTTCCGGATGACTCAGGCGGATGCCTTGCGAGCGATAGCGGCGGGCCAGTTCGGCGGCGGTGAAAATCGTCAGCCGTTCCAATTCTGTCGCAGCGAGATTCGAGTTTTGCCTCCTTGGAGTGCCGGCACGACCAATAGGTCGGGCGCTACATGGGCAGGTTCGCAGGAACCGTGGCCGACGCCGCACGGGCGGTCCCGGTGCGGCAAAGAGGGAGTCGGATAGCCAAGGGGGCGCAGTATGCCCCCACGGAGTGCGCGACGGCATGTGGATCGGCACCTGATTGGGGATAAAGCAGGGAGAACGGGAAAAAGGAAAGCTAAGGCCTGCGCGGCAGGACCAAATAAAAAAGCGCACTCGCGTGCGCCTTTTCTTGCTGGGCTGCGGCCTTTCTCAGACGAGCTTTTTGACGACCTCGACTACCACGACTTCTTCGCGATATTTGTCGCGCATGCGCCGCCCGGTAATGACTTTCTTCCTGACCACCGATTTCGTCCGGGGGCGGGTCAGTGCATCGATGTAATCGGCTGCGTTGGCGATCGGCGGTGGCGCAAGCGAGGTCTTGTCCATGCGGGGAGGTCCGGGTAATGAAGGCGGGATTACGCTAACACGCAGTCTCTGCAGGAATGTGACAGTTTATTGACACAGTCGTTCGGTCCAGAAAACCGCGCAGCGATCAGTTGCTTAGCCCCGGAAAAATCCTTGGCGTCGGGTACGCGTTGCCTGTTCTTTGCACAGGCTCCCGTCCGGTGCCTTGCTTTAGTGGCTGAAGATGCGCAACAGCGCGGTTCCAAAGCCTGCAATCGCAAAGACGTTGGCCAGCGTCCCCGCCAAGGCGATCGTTCCAATAATCCACCTGTGCCGGGCGTCGCCCCGCAGGGCCAGCCATGACAGCCGCAATCCTGCGGCGGAGAAGGCCGGCACGATCAGCAGCAGCGGCAGCATAAGCAGGTAACCGAACGTGGATTGCGCATCGAGCGGCACGCGCCCGAGCATGTTGGCAAACCAGAGCGTCGCCATGCCGATCGCGAGCGACGCACACGCCGCGAGAGGCGGCGAGCGCTGCCACCACGGCCTGATCTTTTCGGTCAGGTCAATTGCGCCTGCGGATTCGTCCGCCACTTCAGGCGCCGGCCTGGACGAGTCTTCCACGGATGGCCTCGATGCGTTTGCGGTTTACGCCGAGATCGCTGTAGCCCAGACGCGACGCCGAACGCACGTGGATGATTTTCGCGTTCGGCGGAACATAAAACTGGGTCTTCACGGAATCGAGTGGGTGAATTGAGGGGGTAACCATGGCTGGAAGCCGCATGGATATTGGCTTTCGGACATTTCGGAAGAGGCTCGGAATTGGCATCATGTTCGGATGGCCAAATCAGCGAAGCGAATGCGGCGACTTTGGGACGAGTACGCGTTCCCCGGGTTTCGTCCGCTCCCCACGGTGCGCGGCGTTTTCGGTGATCCGAAAGCGCGCGTCATCACCCTTGAGCGACGCTCAAAAAAACGCTCTGCGGCTGTTGCGGTCGAGCGCACATGGGCTGGTACGATCGACGCACGCGGCGCGTTCGCGATCTGCCGTGTGGCGACGCGCGGATCTTCCTGGAGATCGACGTGCGTCGGGTGCTGTGCAAGAGCTGCGGACAAGTGAAGAGCGAGCGACTCGACTTCCTGGCCGACAATCCCTTCTATACCAAACGCTTTGCCTACTACGTGGGGCGACGCTGTCGTCAGGCCACGATCAAGGACGTTGCCGAGGAATTCAGGCTTCACTGGGAGACGATCAAGACTCTGGAGATGCAGTACATGCGGGCGCAACTGGCCAAGGCGGGCACACCCGGTCCGAAGGCGATTGGCATCGACGAGATCTCGATCCGCAAGGGCCATACCTACGTAAGCGTCCCCAAATCCCCGTCTTGAAATGAAGCGCCCGGATCGGGCATGGTCCTTCTCTTTTTCTGTGAGGGAGAACGACGATGCGGGCGAAGACGCTTGGGGGTATCGAGCAGGCAGCGCGGGTGAATTGGCGCAAGCGTCAAAGCGCGCGGCACAATGCTGCGCAGTGGACGAGGATCATCGAGGCGCAGCGCCAGTCGGGTCTGACGGTGGTGGAGTTCTGCCGCCGGCGTGGCATCGCCAAGGCCACGTTCTGGTACTGGCGCAAGCGCCTGGTAACGACTGCGAAGCAGGCGCAGGTCGCAAAGCCCACGCACAGGTTCCTTGCGGTGCCGCTCGTCGCACCGGTGGCAGTACACGGAGCAATCAAAAATGAACAAGGATCAAGTAAAGGGCGAAGCGAAGGATATTGCAGGAAAAGTGCAGGAACAGGCAGGCAAGATGGTCGGGAGCAAAGAACAACAAGCCAAGGGGTTGGAGAAACAAGTTGAAGGGAAGGTGCAAAAAGGCGTCGGCGACGTCAAGCAGTCTGTAAAGGATTCGAACAGGCGCTAGTCTTGTAGATGCGAAAATGCCTGGCACGGTGCGGCGCAGCTTGGGCCGCACCGATGCCGAGGTGGGCGTTTCCTTCTTAGAAAAATCCAGCTCTCTGAAAGCTCTTTGTCATTTCGCCGTGACAGTGCTAGATTGCCCTCAGGCGAAGAAAGCTCAGTGCTTTTACAATAAAACTCCGCCCCCTTGCGCCGCGATAAATCGTCGCGGCCCCCTGATCCCGGCCGAATAGAAATTATCCGGGTTTCTCTCGAAGATTGATTTGACCAAGCTGCGCTCGGCCATTTGGCGCAGCATCATGGAGGTTGTTGGAACACATATCAATAATTAAGGAGGATTGGCAATGCGACCCGCTTCCGATATTACGCAGATTGTTGAACCAGAAAAGGTTCATGCTTTACCTGACTCCCCAGAAGTGCCCATCGCGGGACATGACAGTGCAACACCGCTGATCAACGCGCAACCCAATGTCGATGTGAATCTGACATCCTCCTCCGTTAATACCACAGGCATGGACCGGCGGCGGTTTCTCCTGACAGCCGGCGCTGGAATGGCGGGGGCCATGGCGGTCAACAATATAGCGGGTGTCCGTGATGCTCGCGCGGCAGGTGAGGTACCGCCTTCCTATCGTGTGCCCTCCTATCGCGATCTTTACCGCGGCAAATGGGAGGAGCTCACGGCCAAGGGTTCCGATACGCTTTATGGGAGAAAACTCCTTCGCCCCGAGGACTTCAAGCACTACACGGTGACGACCAAGGACCCCCGCGGCTACGATGTCAAATTCCACTATGTGCGCGAAGGCAGTGGAGAGCCTTTATTCCTGTTTCACGGCTGGCCCGGCTTCTGGTGGGACTATTGGATGAACATCAAGGAGCTGGCCAAACATTTCGACGTAATTGCGGTCGACATGCGCGGCTACGGTGACAGCGACAAGCCCGGCTACAACGCGTCAACGAACCGGATAGACCTCGACCCGGTCGACCACTATGACCTCAACACGACCGTGGATGACCACATGCGCGTGGCCAAGGCGCTCGGGATCGAAAAGGCCTATTGGTGCGGGCATGACTGGGCGTCTCTGACGATGCACAAGTTTGTCAGACGATATCCGGAAATGGTCAAGAAGCTAGTGCTTTCCAATCCATTTCTCCCGGGCGCGGAAGCACGCTACCTGAGCCCCGCGTTCCATGGGCACTCTTGGTACGCTTCCTTCCATAGCACGCCGTTGGCGACTGAATTGGTGGGGTCCAGCAGAGAGGCTACGAAGATTTACTTCCGCTGGTTCTTCAACTGGTGGTCAGCCAACAAGGCGCTCTGGACGCCGGAAGAAATCGAGATCATCACCGACAACTTCGTAAAACCCGGAAACGTCGAAGGCGGATTCAGTTGGTATCGCGCCAATTTGAGCCCGGCGGCAAGAGGCTGGGAGCCCAGAGACTACGAACCGATCAGTATTCCAACGCTGTGTCTGTGGGGCGAGGGCGACACCTGTGTCATCATCGACTGGGCCGACCTCGTTCCGCAGTTCTATCTCAACCTTAAATTCAGGGCAGTAAAGAATGCCGGCCACTTCACCATGCGTGAAGCGCCCGACGTGTTCAACAAAGAAGTAATCGCGTTCTTAAAACAAGCTTAGGCGGAATCGTCCGTAGAGCTAAGGATGGCCCCT
>JAYVMZ010000104.1:0-2784 GCA_043758735.1 Betaproteobacteria bacterium | reverse complement strand
CAATCGAAGCACTCGCCATTCCAATCATTGAGGGCCGTCTTGCCGAAGCTCGGAAGGCATTGGGGGCTGGTGCGTATCTCTCGGTGATTTTCCTTTGCGGAAGTGTGCTCGAAGCCGTCCTACTTGGGGCGGCCCAGAAGGAACCGGCACGTTTCAATCGGGCTGCGTCCAGTCCGAAGGCGAGCGATGGCAACGTAAAGCGATTTCACGAGTGGAGTCTTTCCCAGTTTATCGATGTTGCGTGCGAGATTGATCTACTTAAACCTGACGTGAAGAAATTCAGTCACGGACTGCGCGATTTTCGTAACTATATTCATCCATACGAACAGATGGTATCTGGTTTCACGCCTGATGAGCATACAGCGAAAGTTTGTTTTCAGGTACTCAAAGCAGCACTTGCGAGCGTTGCGGGGGAACGGCGATGATAGTGACGACAGATATCCAAGAAAACTTCTGGATTGAGAGTTAATATGATGATCGAAGTGAAATCTGTCCCCTCTGTATCCGTTTCCTATGCCCGCAATGGCAGCTCGACCAAGGCCAATGAGTTCGGGATGCGGCCGATGCAAGAACGCGCCTATGAAAAGCGCGGTGAGCAATATCTGCTGATCAAATCACCACCCGCGTCAGGTAAAAGCCGCGCTCTGATGTTCATCGCCCTCGACAAGCTGCACAATCAGGGCATCAAACAAGCCGTCATAGTGGTGCCGGAAAAGTCCATCGGCTCCAGCTTTCACGATGAGCCGCTTAAGCAATATGGCTTCTGGGAGGATTGGACGGTTGCACCCAAATGGAACCTGTGCGATGCGCCGGGCAATGACAATGGTGGCAAGGTCAATTCTCTCGGCGCGTTTCTCAAAAGCGCCGACAAGGTGCTGGTCTGCACTCATGCGACTTTCCGTTTCGCCGTCGATAAATTCGGGGTCGAAGCTTTCGATGATAGGCTGATCGCCGTTGATGAATTCCACCATGTCTCGGCCAATCCCGAAAACAAGCTAGGCATTCATTTGGGTGATTTTATCACCCGCGACAAGGTGCATATCGTGGCGATGACCGGCTCTTATTTCCGGGGCGATGCGGAGGCCGTGTTGGCACCACAAGACGAGAACAAGTTTGATAGCGTTACCTACACCTATTATGAGCAGCTCAACGGCTATCAGTACCTGAAGCAACTCGACATCGGCTATTTCTTCTATTCAGACTCCTACGCTGACGATATTTTGAAGGTATTGAATCCGGCCGAGAAGACAATCATCCACATACCCAACGTCAATTCGCGCGAAAGCACGAAGGACAAGATGCGGGAGGTAGAACACATCATCGAGGCACTGGGCGACTGGCAAGGCATCGACGCCGCGACGGGCTTCCAGCTAGTCAAGACGCCGCAAGGCCGCGTGCTGCGGATTGCTGATCTTGTCGATGACGACGCCACGAAGCGCGACCGCGTATCCGCCGCGCTTAGGGACCCGGTGCAGAAAAACAACCGCGACTTCGTTGACATCATCATCGCGCTGGGCATGGCGAAGGAAGGCTTCGACTGGATTTGGTGCGAACACGCGCTCACCGTCGGCTATCGCGCCAGCCTGACTGAGATCGTGCAGATCATCGGGCGCGCCACTCGCGACGCGCCCGGCAAGACCCGCGCGCGCTTCACGAACCTGATCGCCGAGCCGGACGCTTCCGAGGACGCCGTCGCCGAGGCCATCAACGACACCCTCAAGGCCATCGCCGCGAGCTTGCTCATGGAACAGGTCCTCGCACCGCGTTTCGAGTTCAAGCCGAAGAACCTTGAGAACGGACCTGCTCCGGGCTTCGACTACGGTGACGGCGGCTATGACGCCGAAAAGTGCAATGTCGGCTTCAACCAGCAAACGGGGCAGTTCCAGATCGAGATCAAGGGCCTCGTCGAACCCAAGAGCAAGGAAGCTGCGCGTATCTGTGAGGAAGATTTGAACGAGGTGATCGCCACCTTCATCCAGGACAAGACCGCCATCGAGCGCGGCTTGCTTGACGAGGAACTCGTGCCCGAGGAGCTGACGCAGATCCGTTTAGGCAAGATCATCAAGGACAAGCACCCGGCGCTTGATGCTGAAGATCAGGAGGCCGTGCGCCAGCACGCCATCGCCGCCCTCAACCTGACGCAGCAAGCCAAGAAGCTTGCTGCGGACGGTGAAACCAGCGAGCCATCCGCGAACACGGCGCTCATCGACGGTGTGCGCCGTTTTGCAATGGACGTCCGCGAGTTGGACATCGACCTTATCGACCGCATCAATCCCTTCGGCGAAGCCTACGCCATCCTCGCCAAGACCATGAGCGAGGACAGCCTCAAGCAAGTTGCGGCTGCTATCTCTGCCAAGCGCACGACCTTGACTCCCGAGGAGGCGAAGGAGCTTGCCATTCGTGCCTTCCAATTCAAGAAGGAGCGCGGTCGGTTGCCGGCGCTCGATACGCAAGATGCATGGGAACGGCGCATGGCCGAGGGCGCGTCAGCATTCATGCGGTTCAAGGCGGAGGGTCGCTATGAGTGAGCCGGACCTCGACGAACTGGCAGCGGAGCTTTCCGAGTTCGCCGCGCCTGAGAAAAAGGGGGGACGCCCGCCCCGCGAGGAGCGCGTCATCGCCGGATTCGAGGAGATCCAGCGGTTCGTCGAGAAGCATGGTCGCACTCCGCAACATGGTGAAGATCGCGACATCTTCGAGCGCCTCTATGCCGTCCGCCTCGACCGCCTGCGCGCACTTCCGGACTGCCGCGCCCTGCTTGCGCCGCTGGATCATCAAGGGCTG
>JAYVMZ010000103.1:0-2113 GCA_043758735.1 Betaproteobacteria bacterium | reverse complement strand
GCAGACCCTGGAAAACATTCAGCCCGGTTGCACTTTGCCACGCAGGCGAAAAGCGAAGAAATGAATTGTCCAGTTATTTATCGGACATCACACTAGGAGGCGTGATACGGGCCGCTCGCCGGAATAAAGTAGAATCCGGGTCCGCCAAGGCGCATGCCGCCCTCGATAAAATAATCGCCATGCAAGCCATCAACATCGACGACCTTCGCATCGCTGCGAGGCGTCGCTTGCCCCGCACCCTGTTCGAGTTCATCGACGGTGGCGCCCAGGACGAAACCACGTTGCCCGCCAACCGGGGGGCATTTCGCCAAATGGCGGTTTCGCACACGCACATTGACCGACGTCTCGGTGCGGGACCAATTGATCACCCTGTTCGGGCAGAAATACGCCTCGCCCCCCATCCTGGCGCCGACCGGACTGGCCGGCCTGTTTTCACGCCGGGGCGAACTGGCCGGCGCCCGCGCCGCGGCGAAGTACGGCGTGCCTTACTGTCTCTCCACGACATCGACTCGCACCATCGAGGAGATCACGCGCGGGACAGCCCCGCCCAAATGGTTCCAGCTTTATGTATTGCGCGACCGCGAGTTGACCCGGAGTTTCATAGAAAGGGCCCGCGCTTCGAATTGCACCGCGCTGGTGCTGACCGTGGATACGAAAGTACAGGGTCCGCGCGAACGCGACATGCGTAACGGTTTCACGGTGCCGCCGCGCTTTACGGCCGCCACGATCCTGGATTTTGCCTGGCACTGTTCCTGGCTGTTCGATGTGCGCTTCGGCCCGCGCATCACGTTCAAGAATTTCGCTTGCGGCAAAGCCACTTCGACAGACGCGATGACCATTACCCAGTTCGTCGCCGGGCAATATGACCTGAGCCGTGACCTGGCGCGACGTCGAGTGGTTCAAGTCGACCTGGGGCGGGCCGTTGCTGCTGAAGGGCATCCTGACCGCTGAGGACGACAGGCTGGCGCTCGACCAGGGTGCCGATGGCGTGATCGTTTCGAATCACGGCGGACGCCAACTGGAAGGCGCGATATCCGCTGTGCAAGCCTTGCCCGAGATCGCGCAGGTCGGGTCGGTGACAAGATGGAAGTTATCCTCGACGGTGGGATTCGGCGCGGCGCCGACGTCGTCCGAGCACGCGCGCTCGGGGCGAAGGCCTGCATGATCGGGCGGGCCTGGCTGTCCGGGCTGGCCGCCGGCGGGCAACCCGGCGCTTGCGGAGATCGGCCGCGGCATCCTGCAGGGTTAAGGTAGCGGCCGCGCATTATCCCGCGTGCTCAAAGCGGTAACTGGCACGCGACGTGCGCCGGTTCGCGCACGAGCGACTGTCATATTGGTTTACGACGCGCCTGGAAATACGGAAAATAAATTCCGCTTTGGGTATCCTTTAGCCACCGTACCGATTTCTGCACAACGCCATGGCCTCCACTCTTTCGATTGCCTATTTCGCGAACCACGACCTGCTCGGCTCCGTCTCCGAAGAAGAATACGAAAAGTTCAAGGGCCAGTTGCTGCAGGCATTCCAGGAAGAATGGCCGGACGCCACGATCAGCATCGACGATGACGAAGAAGTCTATGTGGAAACCGGGGGCATCACCGGCCAGGCCGAACTGGATGTGCGCGGACGAATTTCCGACATCGTCAACGAGGTAATCGATTCGGAAGACTGGCAGGAAGAAGAGGAAGAGGACGAAATCCGCGATGTCGAGGAAAAAGACGACTACTGAGCGGTAAACCTGTCACCTGCATCGGCAGGCTGTGGCATTCGCAAAAGCAGGCATCCTGGCCTGCCACAAATACCGCATCGAATCCGGCGCGCAGGAAACCCGCGCAACCCCACATCGCGTAAAATTTTCGGATGTTGAACTGGGGCCTGGTTCAGGATGGCGATGAAGGCGGCTGGTGGCAATTCCAGGATGCCAGCGAAATCATCATCATCGACCGCATCGATGCGGTCTTGCCGGCGCTCAGGCGCATTGAGGAGCGCGTCAACAGCGAAGGATGGTGGGCGGCAGGCTTCATCAGCTACGAGGCCGGTCCGGCCTTCGATCCTGCAATCCAGGTCCGCGCACCTGGCGCCTGGCCCCTGCTCTGGATGGGGCTGTACCCGCAG
>JAYVMZ010000102.1:0-3859 GCA_043758735.1 Betaproteobacteria bacterium | reverse complement strand
AGCGGAAAAGAACTGGCCCACTGCAATGCAGGCCATTCCCAGCAGAATGAAACCGATATAGCCGGCCACGATAGTCGTGGTCTGGGGGTTTCCGAAAAGATACAGCGGCACCAGGTCGATGAACGTGCCGGCGGTCATCAGCAGCAGGATCGTGACCGCACCGAGGAACTTACCCAGCACGATTTCCCAGGTCTTGAGCGGCAGTGTCACCAGCAATTCCATGGTGCGTCCGCTGTACTCGCCCGAAAAGAGCCGCATCGACACCAGAGGAAGCAGTGTCAGGATCAGGATGCCCATGTTGCGGAACGTCTCGTCCATTGAGGCGCTGCCGGAGAGAAACATGTTGTAAGTGAAAAAATATCCGGTTCCGACCAGAAATACCGCGACCACGAAATAGGCGATCGGCGAGCGGAAATAGGCCAGCATTTCCTTGTGGTAGACGGCGATTACACGATTCATGCCGGCGACCTCGCTTCAGTGGGTGACTGGCTTACATAGCGCAGGAAAACATTCTCGAGCGTCGGTTGCTGGCGCTCCAGGCGATGCAGATTCCACCGACTTGCCACGGCGCGCGCGATTGCCGCTTCAATGCCCTCGCGGGCGTCGGTCTGGCAATCGACGTCAATCAGGCCTTGGATGCCGGGCACTGCGTGCATTGTCACTTCGGTGACTCCGGTAACGGATAGCAATTCAGATCGAAGCGCGTCGCCAGGTGCGGTTGCCGTGAGCAACACACGGTTGGTCTGCTCGGAAGCGCGCTGCAGGCCGGCGGGCGAATCGATTGCGAGCAAACGTCCGTCGTTGATGATCGCAACCCGGCTGCAGATGAGCGTGACCTCGGGAAGGATGTGCGTGCTCAACAGCACCGCATGCTGTTCTCCAAAGGACCGGATGACTTCCCGGGTTTCGTGGATCTGACCCGGATCGAGGCCGGCTGTGGGTTCATCGAGAAGCAACACTTCGGGTTTGCCGAGAAGCGCTTGCGCCAGGCCCACACGCTGGCGATAACCCTTGGACAGTTTGTAGATTTCGCGCTGTATTACGGTTTCGAGCTTGCACGCCGAAACTACACGATCGAGTTCGGATTTTATTTCGGTGCGAGGTACGCCTTTGACCTTTGCTACAAAGCGAAGGTACTGGGAAACGTCGAGCATGTCGTAAAGCGGCGGATGCTCCGGCAGGTAGCCAATTTTCCGGGCGGCTTCTTGATTCCGGGTTGCCATGTCGCAGCCCGCCACCGTGACCTGTCCCGACGATGCCGTGGTGAATCCGGCGATCATGCGCATGGTCGTGGTTTTGCCGGCGCCGTTTGGGCCTAAAAAGCCGACGATCTCGCCCTTCTGCACCGAGAATGTCAGGTTGTGGACGATAGTCTTTGAACCGAAGCGCTTAGAGACCGATTCGAGGGTGATTGCAGCGGGGCGAGTATTCATCAGATTTGTCGGAAACAAAAAGGCCCCCCGAAGGGGGCCTTCCAAAGCGGTCGGAGACTGGACTTGCTTACTTGTACCAGCGGCCGCCCTTGGCAGCGTACTGCTCGCCGTCGTGTGCCATAAACAATTGCGTGCCTTCGAGGTCGCGCATCATTTTCAGGCGGTTGACGGAGGCGCTGTAGTCCTGAACGCTGTAGTTCAGGCCGGCCGGGTAGCCGTCCAGGTTTTCCTGCATCCAGATTGCATCCTGCGAAATAATGATGGTGCCGCTGCTGCCGGTCTTCACCTTCATCGATTGATGACCCTGGGTATGGCCAGGCGTGGAGTAAATCATGATGCTGCCGTCGCCGAACAGATCATAGTCGCCTGCGAGTTCGAGGTAGTTGAACTCGCGAGCGTTGGCGATATCAGCCATCACGAAACTGCCCGGGCTGGTGCGGCCCTGGAATTTCTCCGGAAACCAGGCCTGATACAGTTCCTTCTTCTGGATCACGTGAATGGCGTTCGGGAACATCTGGATGTTGCCGATGTGGTCCAGGTGGGAGTGCGAGGACACGACGACCTTCACCTTGTCAGCCGAATAGCCGAGCTTCTTCAGTTGCATGTCGATTACGTCTTCACGCTTCTGGCTGGGCTTGAGGAAGTCGCAGTTGCCCGGCGCCCAGTAACCCTTGCAGTTGTCGATAATGGCAACGTTGTTACCGGTGTCGAACACTACGAGGCCCTTCGGATGGTCGATGATCCACATGCTGACCGGGATAGTGATCTGGCGCGACTTCTCCACCGGAAGGGCGGGGATCAGACCGCGGATGTCGAACGGGCCGAACATGCCACTTGTGGTCCAGTAAACCTTCGCGGTGTCCGCCGCGAACGTGCTAAACGAGCCGAATACGCAGAGCAGACCCAGCAATGCGGCGACGATGCCTGATTTCTTCATGATTTCAATTCCTCCTTGGAATTTTAGTGGTAGTTCTTTATTACTTTCAATTTAGTACCCACCTGCACCGCTTGTTTTATATTTCTTTGGGACTCCCAGACATATTAGGAGCGGGAACTCTTGAGTTCCCCTGCGATACGTGCAGTTACTCGCGATACGGCGCGCTGGCAGTGTGCCTGATTCCATTTCAGTGCGTCAATGTGTATTGCGTCTAAGCCGTTAAATAACCAGCCGGTTTTCTTACGAAAAATTAAATTCGTATGAAATCTGTAGAGCCGCGCCCAAAGCGGTTTTCCGAGTCAAACCGTTTGACTTTATACGAGGTTGTCGGCACTGATGAGTCCTTTCGAGAGCAAGGTCGCGAACACGTCATGAGTTTGGCGAATACCCTCTTCGATTGTGATCGAGCCGTAGTCGCCCAGAAAAGCCCGCACCGGCTGGTCCGACAGCGCCATGGGAAATGGCAGGGCATCGCCCGATATGTCGATCTTCGCCTCCGGCGAAATCTTCCTAATCAGGTCTACCGACTGTTCGACCGTTGAGGCAACCCCATTGATGTCGAATACCTCCGCGCCGCTGCGATCCCTGGATACCGCTTTGATGAACGCGCTGGCGACTTCGCCCGCATGCAGCCAGGAAACGGGTCCGCGAAATGGAATGGTGTAAGGTTTGCCGGCGGCCGCGGCGAGAATGGCGACGGTGGTTTTCGATGTCATGCCCTGATCGCGGCCGATGCCATAGACGACGCCGGGGCGAAGTCCGACGCTGGAAATCTGCCAGTCCTGTGCATATACGCGGGACGTCTGCTCATTGGCGAATTTGTAGGCGCCGTACAGCGTGGCCATGGTCTTCGGATCGAATACGCCGTGCGCGGCGATCGAACTGGCGTACGCGATGCGCTTGATGCCCAGCTTGCGCGCGGCCTCGAAGATGTTGATGGTGCCGACGACATTGACCTTCGCCCCGGCGATGGGATCCGCCTTGCAGAAGGGAACCTGCAGCGCGGCAAGATGGATGATCGCCTTCGCGCCACTTTTTTCCACGGCCTCATTTACGGCAGCGGTGTCGGCAATGTCCCCGGTAAACCAGGGCACCTGGGCGAGTTCGGATTCGGCCATCAGCAATTTCGGACGGCGTTTGTCCTCGGTGAGATCCATTGCCGCCACCGGTATGCCGGCGTCCGACAGCAGGGTCAGCGCCCAACTGCCGATGCACCCGCCCGCGCCGGTTACCAGCACCGGCCCGTTGAATTCCTTCGGGTCGATTATGAATTGCCTGAACACGACTGCCTCCTCACATTTGCATTGGTAGGACCGGATCTCGCGCCCATTCGGACAGCGAGGCATCGTAGAGCCTGACGTTGTCGTGACCGAGCATCGTCAATACCAGTGTGTCGGCCGTTGCGGCGATTCCGCTGCCGCAGTAAGTGATGACGGCCGGTTTGGAAGGAGGCTCGGCAAACAAGCGGCGCAGTTCATCCGCGCTCTTA
>JAYVMZ010000101.1:0-7809 GCA_043758735.1 Betaproteobacteria bacterium | reverse complement strand
AATGATGCGGCCTTTGATCGAGCTGCCGGGTGCATGCGGCACATAAGACAAGGACTGGACCGACGGCGTTTTCGCGAGCCGGTCGCCCGGCGCAATTTCCTGTACTGCCTTGGTCAGCATGACCGTGCTGACTTCACCGAATTCGGTGATTTGCGCATCGCCAAGATAGACGGCTTCACGTCCGAGCACTTCCTTGGTATCGGGATCGGTCAAAGTGCGACCGGGACGGTATACGTTCCAGCCCGCTTGTTCTTCCCAGACGAGACCCTTGGCAAAAGCCGTATCTCCGGCGGACAGAACGACCCGGTTTTCCGGGCCGGCAACCAGTGTGGGCGCAGAGTTCAGTTCCTGCTCGCCAACGACAAGCGGGCGAATGAGGAAAGACTGGATCGCGGAGAGCGGAATGCTCGAAATGGCGCCGAACGCTAGGGTTTGACGGCGCATGTTCGGGCTCAGTTTGGCCTCCATCAGCTTCCATTCCGAGTTGTCACCGTTGCTGCCGTCGCCGCCTGCGCTGGAGCCGTCCTTGCGCAAATGCGGGGTTCTACCGCTGAAATCCAGCACCACCACGTCGCCAGGGTAAATCCAGTGCGGATTCTTTATTTCTTCTTTATTCAGTCCCCAGATGTCTGGCCATCTCCAGGGGTCCTTGAGGAATTTTGCGGAAATCCCCCAGAGCGTATCGCCCTTGACCACGATGTAACGATCAGGCGCATTCTCAGCGAGTTTGATCTCATCTGCCAGCGCAGTTCCGCTGCCCAAGGCAACGGCTAGCAACAGCAGAGATATAATTGATTTGCCCATCTCAGGCCCCCATTTCTTCCGATCCGGAATTGCGTCCCACGCCAGCGCCCGCTTTCCTGCCGGGGCCGATTCGATACTTTGGATTAAATTCTGCATCTAGTTTATTAAATTAGCAAGCAATTATGGCAATCCTACCGATCATCCATTACCCTGACCCCCGATTGCATAAAGTCGCGGCCCCGGTCTCAGCGGTCGACGAGAGCATCCGCAAACTGACCCGGGATATGGCGGAAACCATGTATTCGGCGCCGGGCGTCGGACTAGCGGCCACTCAAGTAGACGTTCACAAACAGGTCATCGTCATCGATATCTCCGAAGCCCATGACCAGTTGCTGGTGTTGATTAATCCAAAAATTGTCGATTTACGGGGAAAGGCGGACTGCGAGGAGGGATGCCTGTCGGTACCGGGCATTTTCGAGAAAGTGAGCCGGGCCGAATGGGTGAAAGTGCGGGCGCTGAACATCGACGGCAAAACCTTCGAAATCGAGAGCGGCGGGCTGCTCTCGGTTTGCATGCAGCATGAGATGGATCACCTGAAAGGAAAGGTTTTCGTCGAATATCTTTCGCAACTCAAGCAGAAGCGTATTGTCGGCAAACTGAAGAAGCAGCAACGGCAAACGCTCTGATGCGCATCGTGTTCGCAGGCACACCGGCGTTTGCGGCGGCCGCGTTGCAGGCGCTTATCGAATCGCATTTTGAAGTCGCGCTGGTATTGACCCAGCCGGATCGCCCGGCGGGACGAGGACTGCGCGAATCGCCCAGCGCAGTGAAACAGCTGGCACTGCGCCATGGCCTCACCGTTGCGCAGCCGCTGACACTGCGAAATGAAGAAATCCTTGAACAAATGCGTTCGACCGCTGCGCAAGCCCTGGTCGTGGCGGCTTATGGCCTGATCCTGCCGCGGGCCGTCCTCGATATTTTTCCTGCCGGCGGCATCAATATCCACGCTTCGCTGCTGCCGCGCTGGCGCGGGGCCGCGCCGATCCAGCGTGCGATACTCGCCGGCGATCAGGAAACGGGGATCTGCATCATGCGCATGGAACAAGGGCTGGATACCGGCCCGGTCTATCTCGTCCGGAAAATTCCTATACTGCCCGATGACTCTGCAGGTTCTTTGCACGACCGCCTGGCTGCGCTCGGGGCGCAATGCATTGTCGAGGCGCTTCCGCAAATCGAGCAACGCTCGCTGGCGCCTTTCCCCCAACCAGCGGATGGCATCACGTATGCGCAAAAGATCGTGAAAGCCGAAGCGGCGATCGACTGGCGGCGCGATGCGCTGAACGTGGACCGGCAGGTTCGCGCTTTTAATCCTTTTCCCGGAGCTTTCAGTTCGCTGGGAAACGAAACGGTGAAAATCTGGCGTGGACACGCCGATGCCACTGCATCAGGAAGTCCCGGCGAAATCCTGGCTTGCACAGCGGAAGGAATCTCCGTTGCCTGCGGCAAGGGAATCTTGAATGTAACGGAATTGCAGCGAGCCGGCGGCCGGCGCCTGTCTGCCGCGGAGTTCCTGCGCGGCTTGCCGGCGGCGCAAGACAAGCGATTCGTCTTCCCGAGTTAGCAGGAAACGTGCTCCAGATCCAGCGGTTCGCCGCGCAAACCGTCGCCAATGTATTGGCCGGCACCAGCCTCAACGCGACACTCGATTCGGTCTGGCGGCGCCATCGGCGACTGACCGCTTCCGAGCGCGGCGCCATCCAGGACATCTGTTACGGTACGTTGCGGCATTTGGGGCAGCTGCGCGCGGTGCTGGATCAGCTCGCGCCCAAACCGATTGCCATCCCCGAGTTGCGGGCCTTGCTGCTGTGCGCGCTCTATCAGCTCGAATACAGTGACGCCGCGCCCTACGCCGTGGTGGATTCCGCAGTCGAATGCGCCGCGCAAATTGGCAGTGAACACGTCAAGTCCTTTGGCAATGCGGTGTTGCGCAATTACCAGCGCCGGCGCGAAGTCCTACTGGCCAATGCCGCGGCACTCGACGAGGGGCGTTGGTCCTACGCCGGCTGGTGGATCGAAAGAATGAGACGCGACTTCGGTGCGGAAGCGGATCGCATCCTCGAAATCGGCAACCGCCATCCGCCCATGACATTGCGCGCAAACGTCCGCCGTGGCAGTGCGGACGAATATTTGCAAAGGCTGCGGCAGGCGGGGCTTGATGCTAGAAAACTCGATAACGGCGCGCTGCTGCTGGCGCGACCGGTGCCGGTCGATCGCCTGCCTGGATTCGGCGAAGGCGCTGTTTCCGTTCAGGATGCGGGCGCACAACTCGCGGCGACGCTCCTGGATGCACGCGACGGCATGCGCGTGCTGGATGCATGCGCAGCGCCTGGAGGCAAAACCGCCCATATCATGGAACTTGCCGATGTCGATATGACCGCGCTCGACGCGGATGCCGTGCGCCTGCAACGGGTGGGCTCGAATCTCGAACGCCTCGGCCTTCGCGCCCGATTGCAGGCCGCGGATGCGGCCGAGATCGACACCTGGTGGGACGGCAATCCGTTTGATCGTGTGCTGGTCGACGCACCCTGCTCCGCGTCCGGAATTGTGCGACGCCATCCGGATATCAAGTGGCTCAGGCGCGCCTCGGATGTCGCCGGTTTTGTCGCGCAGCAACAGCGCTTGCTGGACGCATTGTGGAAGGTGGTCGCCCGAGGTGGTAAATTGCTCTACGTGACCTGTTCCATTTTCGGCGAAGAGGATCACGGGACAATAAGCAATTTCGCGGCGCGTCACCCCGACGCCCGCATTCTGGGAGGAATGCCGGGACGCGACGGTCTGCTGCTCCCGGACGACGATCACGATGGCTTCTACTATGCCCTCCTGCAGAAGGACTGAACTTCTGCGCTGGCTGCTTGCGCTGAGCCTGTGGTGGTGCGGCACGTCGATTGCGGCCAATGAAGGCATCCATGTCAAGTCCGCCGAGATCGTCCGGACGGGCGCGGAATATTACATAGAGGCGACTTTCGAGGTTGAGCTGACCCACACGCTCGAAGATGCGCTCAACAAGGGCCTGCCCCTGCACTTCATCGTGGATTTCGAATTGATCCGGCCCCGCTGGTACACGCTCTACCTGTGGAACAAGTCGGTCCTCGAATTCGAGCAGAACTATCGGCTTTCCTACAACGCACTCACGCGACAATACCGCCTGTCGCAAGGCGCCTTTCACCAGAATTTCGACACGCTCAACGATGCGTTGACGCTGATGGGCCGCCTGCGACCGCGCCTGCTGGCCGACATGGACATGCTGGACCAGGGCAAGGTTTACGAAGCAGCGGTGCGCATGCGGCTCGATGTTTCGCAACTGCCCAAGCCGCTCCAGATCAACGCGCTGGCCTCGCGCGACTGGAATCTTGCATCCGAATGGTTTCGCTGGACGCTGATCCGATGAATATCACCCGCATCGTCAGGCGTTCGCTGTTGAGTCGGGGAATGCAGTTCCTGATCGCGCTCGTCCTCTCGCTTGGCGCAGTGATGCTCTACCTCCTGTCCGGGGCCAGCGCCAACACGCCCTGGTTCTCCAGCGACCTGCCGTTGCTGCTGGCGCTCGGCGTAGGCGTGGTCCTGATCCTCATGTTGGTGGTCGGCTACCAGCTTCTGTTGCTGCGCAGGCGCCTCAAAGCGCGCGTGTTCGGCTCCAAGCTGACTTTGCGGCTGGTGCTGTTGTTCGCTCTGGTCGCTGTGCTGCCGGGCGCGTTGGTCTACGCCGTCTCCGTGCAATTTCTCTCGCGGTCCATCGAATCCTGGTTCGACGTGCGAGTGGAAAAGGCGCTTGAAGGCGGCTTGAGCCTGGGGCGCGTGAACCTGGATAACATGCTCAAGGAATTGCGGCGCAAGGCGGAATCGATGACGCTGGTTCTTTCCGAGCGTACGACGACGCGTCAGTTGGCGACGCTCAATACCCTGCGTGAACAGGCGGGCGTTAGCGAGGCGACGCTGTTGCGCACGGATGGTTCGGTCATTGCGTTTTCCAGCCTGGACTCGACCAGCCTCGTCCCGGAACTGCCGTCGCCATCCGTGGTTCGCAGGGTTCGCATGCAACAGCCGTACACCGCCATTGAGGCTGTGGGTGAAGGCGGATTGCAGCTGCGGGTATTGGTGCCGATAAACGACGTGACCGGCGCGACGTTGCTGTTGCAACTGATCCAGCCGGTGCCGCCCGCGCTGGCGCGTGACGCCCAGGCCGTGCAGGAGATCTATCGCGATTACCAGGAACTGTCGCTGTCCCGGCTCGGGCTCAAGCGCTTGTATGCGCTCACGCTTACCTTGTCGTTGTTGCTGGCATTGCTGTCCGCGCTGTTGCTGGCCATCCTGTTCAGTGGACGGTTGTCCGCACCCCTGAGCGTGCTGGCGGCGGGGACGCGGGCCGTTGCGCAAGGCGATTTCAGCCAGCGCCACGCAGTGAAGTCTCAAGACGAACTCGGCTTGCTGACCGAATCCTTCAACATCATGACCATGCAGCTTGCCGATGCCCAGGCGGACGCGCAGCGCAACCAGGAACAGGTTGCCGCCGCCAAGGCCTATCTCGAAAGCGTGCTCGGCAACCTGTCGGCGGGCGTCATGTCATTCGATGACGAATTCCGCCTGCGCTCGGCCAATCGCAGTGCCGAGCAGATTCTCGGCGTCGACGTCGGTGAGCTGATTGCCACGCATCCGGACGAATGGGCGGAACGCCAACCGCGACTGGGAGCCGTCGGCAATGCCGTGCGGGAGGCATTGGTGAAAGCGCGCGACGAACCCTGGGAAACGCAAGCGGAATTGTCCGGGGTCGCCGGACAGCAGGTGTTGCTGTTGCGCGGATCCAGGCTCTCCGCCGGCGCGCAAACCGGCATGGTGCTGGTATTCGACGATATTACCCGCATGCGCCAGGCGCAACGTCTGGCCGCCTGGGGTGAAGTCGCGCAGCGCCTTGCGCACGAGATCAAGAATCCGCTGACGCCGATCCAGCTTTCGGCGGAACGCTTGCAGCATCGCCTTGCCGATAAACTCTCCAGCGAGGATGCGGAAATCCTGCAGCGTTCGACGCAGACCATCGTCAACCAGGTGGCGGCGCTGAAGGCTATGGTGGATGCCTTCAGCCTGTATGCGCGCTCACCAGTAGCGGACCTGCAGCCGCTCGATCTGAACCTGCTCGCGCGCGAAGTGATGGAGTTGTACGAATCTTCGCGCCCGGCGCTGCAGCTCGACTTTGCGGCAAACCTGCCGCTGGTCTCCGGCGATACCGCCAAGTTGCGGCAAGTCATCCACAATCTACTGCAGAATGCCGAGCAGGCGGTCTGTGACGTGGCGGTTCCGCGTATTGTCGTGCGCACCGAAGCGGTCGATGCCGGCGTACAACTCACCATGCGCGACAACGGTCCTGGTTTTCCGGGAGCCCTGATGGGTCGGGTATTCGAGCCTTATGTCACCACGAAGGCCAAGGGGACCGGGCTCGGCCTGGCCATCGTCAAGAAGATCGTGGAGGAACACAACGGCAGGATAGTCGTCGCCAATGACCCGGCGGGCGGTGCAAGCGTGACCATCATCCTGCCGGCTGCGCCGGCCAGGATTGCCGAATGGCGGATGAACCGGCTGGTGGGAAGATGAGCCAGATTCTGGTCGTCGACGATGAAGTCGGGATACGCGAATTGCTGTCCGAGATTCTGCGCGACGAAGGGCATCAGGTGCGTCTCGCGCAGAATGCCACCGAGGCGCGCCAGATACGCGACCGCCTGCGGCCGGACCTGGTGTTGCTCGACATCTGGATGCCCGATACCGACGGCATCACGCTGCTCAAGGAGTGGGCCAGCACCGGCCAGCTGACCATGCCCGTGGTCATGATGTCGGGCCATGGCACCATCGATACCGCGGTCGAAGCGACCCGCATCGGCGCGTACGCGTTCCTGGAAAAACCGATCGCATTGCAGAAGCTGCTCAGTACGGTGGGTACTGCGCTGCGGCAGGGCACGCCCACGGGCACCGCGCCCGCGGTGCCGGCGACGGTCGGCAAATCCAGGGCGGTCGAGCTGTTGCGCGCGCAACTCGAACGGCTGCGTACCCTGAAATCATCAGCATTGTTTGTCGGTGAACCCGGCGCCGGAATGGAACAATGCGCCCGGCTGCTGCATCAGCCCAACACGGCGTGGGTGGCACCGGAGGATTTTTCCGTGCTCGACGTGATGGAGACCAACCTGGTCGGCCAGGCGGCAGAAGGCATCCTGTTCCTGCGCGAAGTCGGTGAAATGTCGCGCGCTCAGCAGAAAAACCTGCTCAACCAGACGCTCAAACTGGAGCGCTATCACACGCGCATTCTTTCCTCCAGTTCAGTGGACCTTGCCGAACAGGTGGCGAAAGGCGCGTTCGATCCAAGACTGTACGCATTGCTGGCCGGCGTGGTCCTGCGCGTGCCCGGACTGCGCGAGCGCGCCGAAGATGTTCCCGAACTCGCCAACCTGGTGCTGTCGCGCGCGATCGAGGCGAAAGAGGTATCGGCGCGCAGTTTCAATACCGCTGCCTTGAACACGCTGCGCAATTACCATTGGCCCGGCAATCTGTTGCAACTGGAAAGCGTTGTGAAGACCGTGGCGCAACTGGCGCTTGGCAGTGAGATCGGCGTAGTCGACATCAATAGTGCACTGGCAACTCTGGATGCGCCGCTGCCGAGCCCGGTGCAGACGTTTGCGCTGGACCGCGAGCTGCGCGAGGCGCGCGACGCTTTCGAGCGCATCTATTTCGAATACCACTTGGGCCGGGAAGGCGGGAACATGAGCCGGGTCGCCGAACGCGTCGGCCTGGAACGCACCCATCTGTATCGCAAGCTGAAGCAGCTCGGCGTCAAGCTTCCACGCCGCGCCGATGAATAATCCGGGCCGTCCTCGGATGAACAACCCTCGCCTAAAGGCGAGGGTTTCGGATTACGGCTCAAGCCGCTAATAGTCGACCTCGCGGTCGACTGAAGTCAAAGTCAAAACCAGCAACAATACTTACGTGCCGAAGGTGCATAACGAAATGCGAATCTGCCGCCTGAAG
>JAYVMZ010000100.1:0-3871 GCA_043758735.1 Betaproteobacteria bacterium | reverse complement strand
ATGAAGGACGGCCAGTTCCACAAGGAACCGCAGGTCGCCGCGCAATCGCAGCGGCAGATAGCGTAAGAGATAACAAAAAGAAAAAACAATAAACCTTCTTTTCAGGGAGGATGGGCGCCCGCTTGCGGGCGTTTTTTTGTGCCTTTTTTTCGCAATGACTCATTCGGCCGGGGGCAGCCCGGCGGCTAGTCACTTTTCTTGCGCGGCCAAGAAAAGTAACCAAAAGAAGGCCGCCCCAGGTGTCGCGCCTCCTTTTCAAGGAGGTAACCCTGTGCTGCCTGCCTCGATGAGGCGACTGCGGAACTCGACCTGGCGAGGCGCACACAACGCGCCTCACTGCGGGACTCGAACAGTCCTCGTCGACTTCCCCTCATCGAGTCGAGCTGCTCGGCGCGCCACATGGGGAAACAAAAGCAAACAGCGCAAAGGCATTCGGCTACGGCGCATGAAGCTGCGCCGCAGCCAACGGCATCACTCCGGCCTGTCGCCCTCAAATTGACCCAGCAAGACAGTGGCGGTATCGTGATTTGGTTCCGTAGTGATTCCGAAAAGTCGCCATGCTCAACATCACCCTCAAGAACATCCCGAAAGACCTGCACGCCCGGCTCAAGGAAAGCGCTGAGCAAAACCGGCGCAGCCTGAACAGCGAGATCCTCGCCCGGCTCGAAAGCCAGCTTGAGGTGCGCCGTCGATCGCGATGCGCACGACCGGGCGCTGAAAGCGCTCGTCGCCAGGCTTCCCAAAGTCGACCACGGCAAGGTGGCCCGCTACAAGCGGCAGGGCGGAGTGTGATCGTCGTCGGAAGCAATGTCGTTGCGTACTATTGGGTAAACGGTCCTCTCACCGATAGCGCCGAACGCGTGCGGCAAAAGGACCGGGAGTGGCATGCCCCCGTCCTCTGGCGCTCCGAGTTGCGCAGTGTGCTGACCGGTTACCTGTGCGACGGCAGCCTGAATGGTGCGCAGATCGCATGCGTCATAGGTGCTGCCGAGGAATCCTTCTCTGGCCGCGAGCACATCGTGCCGAGCGACAAGGTTTTCCAGATCGCCGGTGAAACGCGGCTCTCTGCTTACGACTGCGAGTTCGTCGCTCTGACGACCATGCTCGGTGTTCCGCTGGTCACCGCGGACAAGGCAATACTCAAGGCGTTTCCGCAACAGGCGCTGTCCATGGATGCGTTTCTGATTGGGTAAAACCAGGGACGGCCGATCGTGACGAAGGAAAGGCCAGGTGCTTGCCGCGAGGGTTCTGGATTGATGTTCCTCCCGATCGCAGCCCTTCGCATTCTACACAGCAGACTGTGTAGAATGTCGAGGCAACCGCAAAAGGAGACTGGCAGATGGCTACCAATCTGGACCTGGATGACAAGCTCATCGAAACGGCGCGCAAGCTGGGCGGGCACAAGACCAAGCGCGAAGCGGTCAGCCGCGCGCTGGAAGAATATGTCCAGTGGCTCAGACAGCAGGTGATCGTTTCGGAATTCGGCAAGATAGATTACAACCCGAGGTACGACTACAAGAAGCAGCGCAAGGTTGCGTGAAGGTCCTGGTCGACACCTCGGTCTGGTCCCTGGCCCTGCGGCGGCGCCAGCCGGAACGGGAGGCCGTTGTCGTCGGGGAACTCGCCCGATTGATTGCCGGCTTCGAAGTGGCCATGATCGGCCCGATCCGGCAGGAACTGCTTTCGGGCATTCGCGAGGAAGAACAGTATCTCGCCTTGAAGGAAAAACTGCGGGCTTTTCCGGACCTGCGGCTGGAATCCGGGGATTTTGAATTGGCCGCGCGGTTTTTCAACGCGTGCCGTGCCCGCGGAGTGCAGGGTTCGAATACGGATTTCCTGCTGTGTGCCGTCGGCCACTCCCGGGGAATGCCGATCTTTACCGCCGACAGGGATTTCGACGCTTACAGCCGGACTCTCGGCATCGGGCTGCATCGCCCCGTGAAAAAGTGAGGATCCCGACGAATCGAGCGGGATCGGCGCGCAACGGCGGGCGAAAGCGTGGCAAGACGGATTTGCAGTTGCGATAGAAATATCGACCATTCCAAACGGATTCAGTGCGACGCACGCCAAGGGAGGGAGCAGCGTTGGCCGAACCAGAAAAACTTGCCCGCCGTCAGATCGACGCGCAGCTCGTTGCGTGCGGGTGGGTCGTTCAGGATTACAAGCAGTTCAATCCTTCCGCAGGGCGTGGCATAGCGCTGCGCGAAGCGCCGCTGAAATCCGGCACCTGCGACTATCTCCTGCTCGTGGATCGCAAAGCCGCGGGCGTCATCGAGGCCAAGAAGGAAGGCACGCTCCTGTCGGGTGTCGCCGAGCAATCCGCCCATTACGCGGTGAACCTGCCTGATTTCATTCAGTCCGTTCAGGTTGCCACACTGCCGTTCCTCTATGAATCCACCGGCGTCGAGACCTTCTTCCGGGACGAACGCGATCCCGCGGCTCGTTCCCGCCGGGTGTTTTCGTTCCATCGGCCTGAAACGCTTGCTGCCTGGCTCACCGAACCCGCGACCCTGCGTGTCCGCCTCGCGGCGCTGCCAACTGCGCATCCGCTGACGGCGCAAAACCTCCGCAACTGCCAGATCGAGGGCATCACCAATCTCGAAGCATCGTTCGCTGACGCCCACCCGCGTGCGCTCATTCAGATGGCCACTGGCGCCGGCAAGACCTACACCGCGTGCAGCTTCACCTACCGCCTCATCAAGTACGCCGGGGCGAAGCGCGTGCTGTTCCTGGTGGATCGCGCCAATCTCGGGCGTCAGGCCATGGCCGAGTTCCAGCAGTTCGTCGCACCCGATACCGGCCGCAAGTTCACCGAGGTTTACAACGTCCAGCATCTGACCTCCAACAACCTGGACGATGTTTGCCGCGTCACCATCTGCACCATCCAGCGCCTTTACTCGATGCTGCGCGGCGAGGAACTCGACGAAGACCTCGAAGAAAAATCCGGTTACGAACTCGCAACGGCGGACGACCGCCCGAAGGACGTGGCCTACAACCCCCGCGTGCCCATCGAAGCTTTCGACTTCATCGTCACGGACGAATGCCACCGCTCCATCTACGGCCTGTGGCGGCAGGTGCTGGAATACTTCGACGCCTTCCTCATCGGCCTCACCGCCACGCCATCGAAGCAGACCATCGGGTTCTTCAACCAGAACCTCGTGATGGAATACAACCACGAACGCGCCGTCGCCGATGGCGTCAACGTCGGCTACGAGGTCTATCGAATTCGCACGGAGGTCACGGAGCAGGGCGGAAAAGTCGAGAAGGGTTTCTACGTGGACCGGCGCAGCAAGGAGACCCGCGCCGTGCGCTGGGAGCGTCTCGATGAGGACCTCGCCTACGCCGCCAGAGATCTCGATCGCTCCGTCGTGGTGAAATCCCAGATTCGCACTGTCCTGCAGGCATTCAAGGACGCGCTGTTTACCGAACTGTTCCCCGGCCGCACGCTCGTCCCCAAGACCCTCATCTTCTGCAAGGACGATTCCCACGCCGAGGACACCGTGCATCTCGTGCGCGAAGTGTTCGGCAAGGGCAACGACTTCGCCAAGAAGATCACCTACAAGACCTACAATCCCGAGACCAAACGCTACGAGAAGTCCGAAACGCTCATCCAGGAATTTCGCACCTCACCCCAGCTCCGCATCGCCGTCACCGTGGACATGATTGCCACCGGCACGGACATCAAACCGCTCGAATGCTTGCTGTTCCTGCGCGACACCCGCAGCCGCACTTACTTCGAGCAGATGAAAAGCCGCGGCACAAGGACACTAACGCCAACCGATTTGCAAGCCGTGAGCGGCGCGGATGCCCGCGCCAAGACACATTTTGTGATTGTGGATGCCGTGGGCGTGTGCGAGAGCGACAAGACCGA
>JAYVMZ010000099.1:0-26658 GCA_043758735.1 Betaproteobacteria bacterium | reverse complement strand
ATTCCGAGCCTCTTCCGAAATGTCCGAAAGCCAATATCCATGCGGCTTCCAGCCATGGTTACCCCCTCAATTCACCCACTCGATTCCGTGAAGACCCTTCTTTCTTTAACAAGTCCTTGGGCAGTCGGAGCATGCCGACATCGAGGAGCAGGCCGGCCAGGCCGAGTATCGACAGTTCGTTTCGTGGCAGGCCGATGTGGCGGCCGAAAGCGAGCATGAGGACGGAGACTGACAGCGCCTGGTCGTAGGCGGTTTCCGCCTCAAGTTTGAGCTTCTGCAGCAGAAGCAGCGCGTCCGGGTTGGCGATGATGCTATCGACCAGCATCGTCGCGGCGATGACGTCGAGGACAAAATTCTTCTCTATCCCGGCGCGGATGCGTTCGACCACTTCACTGGCGTCCTTGAGAACGACCTTCGCGCGCGGGATTTCCTGCTCGACGCTGCGCCGATCGGTATAAGTCACCAAGCGGACCGGAATTTTCAGATTAGTCGCGGTTGCCGCCGAACCGGGCGAACGCAACCGCAGCCGGCCGGTGGTCGCGCTTACCTGCTCCTTGAGCGAATCGACGTAGACGTATTCGCAGTATTTACCGAGGGTGGCGATGTCCTCGTTGGACTGGATCAGAAACCCCTGGAGTGGGTACGGCGTGTCGAGCCACGGACGATCCAGTTCGTGCACGAACATTCCGGGTTTCAATTCGCTGATGAGCTTCTTCTGCTTCATTTCCAGGTTTTTCTTCTGAGGCAATAGGAAAATAGACCCACCTGTTGCCGGCGTGTCCCGCGATCGTGTAGCGATGCCTGAACCGTGCATTTCGCACCCGGCCGCGCGCATTCGAGGTTGCTCACGCGCGTTGCGCTAAGGGTCAGGCGGCCTTGCCCCGACCGGCGGAAGCGATGACGCCGCCAGTCGGCGAAGAGGGGGCGGCGGCGTAAAGCTTCTTCGGCATGCGTCCGGCCAGGTAGGCTTCGCGCCCGGCCTGGACGGCTTTTTTCATGGCCGATGCCATGAGCACCGGATCCCGCGCGGCGGCAATGGCGGTGTTCATCAATACGCCGTCGCAACCGAGTTCCATGGCAATGGCCGCGTCGGAAGCGGTGCCCACGCCGGCATCCACCAGTACGGGCACCTTCGCATTGTCGATGATTATTTGCAGATTCCACGGATTGAGGATGCCCATGCCCGACCCGATCAGCGAGGCGAGCGGCATCACGGCCACGCACCCGATCTGTTCCAGCTGCTTCGCCATGATCGGATCATCGGAGCAATAGACCATGACCTTGAACCCATCCTTGACCAGAGTCTCGGCTGCCGACAGCGTTTCCACCATGTTGGGGTAGAGCGTATGCGGGTCACCGAGCACTTCCAGCTTCACCAGGTCGTGGCCATCGAGCAGCTCGCGTGCGAGGCGCAGCGTGCGCACCGCGTCCTGCGCTGTGTAACAGCCGGCCGTATTCGGCAGAATCATATAACGCTGCGGCGTAATCACGTCGAGCAGATTGGGCTCGCCCGGATTCTGGCCGATGTTGGTGCGGCGAATCGCCACGGTGACGATCTGCGCGCCGCTCGCCTCGATGGCCGCGCCGGTCTGCGCGAAATCCCGGTACTTGCCGGTGCCGACCAGCAGGCGCGACGAGTAGGACTTTCCTGCGATGATGAGTTGATCCATTTGAATTCGGTGACTAGTGATTGGTGATTGGTGATTGGTCCCAGGCCTTGTGCTCTGGCTTGTCAATCACCAATCACCAGTTACCAATCACCGCTTTTTACCTGGAATTCGGTGACAAGTGAATGGTGATTGGTGATTGGTCCCAGGTCTTGTGCTCTGGCTTGCCAATCACCAATCACCAGTTACCAATCACCGCTTTTTACCCGCCTCCGACCGCGACCACGATTTCGAGCGCATCGCCGTCGTTGAGTTCCATCGCGCCGAACCGGCTGCGCGGCACGATTTCGCCATTGCGTTCCAGCGCGATACGCTTGCCCTGCAACTCGAGTTGTTCGATCAGGCCGGCGACGTTAAGCGGGGCTGGGAAGGAGCGCGGCTGGCCGTTGATGGTGAGTGCAATCACGTCAAAATACGCAATGGATTCTGTAACATCAATGCTAGCACGCGAGTGAAATTCAGTGGGAAGACGCAAGCGACCCTGTCCACCACTCGTATTTCAGGCAAGCTGTCGTAGAATTGCTGGTCTGCGGGTGTAGTTCAATGGCAGAACGAAAGCTTCCCAAGCTTTAGACGAGGGTTCGATCCCCTTCACCCGCTCCAGTTCATCGACTTTGATGCGCAAGAACCCCGCCGCATTGCCCATGGCGCGGCTCGCACCGGGGCGCGATAATGGCGGCGTTTGAACAAATCCGGATTCTGTCCATGAAGTTGCTGAAATGGCTTCTTATTGCGGTCGGCGCGCTCGTGCTCCTTTTCGCCGCGGTGCTGGCGTTCATCGCTGCCACCTTCGATCCGAACCAGTACAAGGCGCAGGTCATCGACCTGGTCAGGGGAAAAACCCAGCGCACGCTGACCATCGAAGGCGACATCCGCCTCATGCTGTTCCCAAAGCTGGGCGTGCACCTGGGCAAGACCCGGTTGTCGGAATTCAAGAGCGAAAAGGATTTCGCCGGACTTGACGACATGCGGGTTTCGCTGGCCCTGATCCCCCTGCTTTCCAGGCAGGTAGTCGTGGACCAGATCCAGCTCGATGGCCTGCGCGCCAATCTGGTTAAGCACAAGGACGGCAAGACCAATTTCGACGACTTGCTCGGCGGGGACAAGCCCGCGGGCGAGAAAAAGGAGGTGCCCGAGAAGCGCGCCGATTCCGCGCAGGCGCCGATCAAGCTCGAGGTCGAGGGCGTGCGCATCGGCAAGGCGGAACTGGCGTGGAAGGACGAGTCCACCGGCGCGAGTTATGCGATTTCGGATTTCAATCTGAAAACCGGCCGCATTGCACCCGGCGTGCCCGCGAAATTCGATCTCGGTGCGACGATCAAGGGCAACGAGCCGAAGCTCGATATCAAGCTGCAGATCGGCGGCACGCTGACGGCGGACCTGGAGAAACAGCTGTTTTCGGTGGCGGGTCTATCGGTCAAAGTCAATGGGGACGCCGCCGGCATCACCGGCATCGCAGCGGACCTGTCCGGAAATGTCAGTGCCGATCTCAACAAGCAAACGGCCAATGCGGACCTGGTACTGAAGTTCAGGGAAAGCAATGTCAAGGCGAAGCTCGCCGTCGCGGATTTTGCCGCGCTGCGCACTACATTCGACATCGCCATCGACAAGCTCAATGTCGACCAATACCTGCCACCCAAAAAGGCGGGGGACCCGGCCGCCGCGCCGGCTCGCGCGCAACCGGAGCAGCCGATTGATTTTTCGCCGATCAAGAAACTCGATGTCGTGGGCAGTGTGCGGATCGGCGACCTCACCGCGTCGAACATCAAGGCGCAAAATCTGCGCATCGACGTCAGGGCGAAGAATGGCCGCCTCGATGTCGATCCCCTGTCGGCCAATTTGTACCAGGGCAGCGCGAAAGGGCAGGCGTCGGTGGACGCGAACAGCAACCGCATCGCCGTAAAGCAGAACCTTGTCGGCATTGCCATCGGGCCGTTGTTGCACGATGCGCTCGGGCAGGACCTGCTCGAAGGGCGGGGAAACGTGGCGCTGGATGTCACGACCGCCGACAATCTGGTGTCGGCGATGAAGAAGGCCCTGAACGGGACGGCCAGGGTGGAACTCAAGGATGGCGCAATCAAGGGCATCAACCTGGCGAAGTCGCTGCGCGATGCCAAAGCGATGCTGACCGGCGGCAAGCGCGAGGCGGAACAGGGCGCGGTCGCGGGCGAGAAGACGGATTTTTCCGAACTGACCGCGAGCTTCGACATCAAGAACGGCATCGCGCACAACGGCGATTTCCTGGCGAAATCGCCTTTCCTGCGCCTGACCGGGGAGGGGGATATCAATCTGCCCGAGAGCTCGCTGAACTATCTGGCGAAAGCTGCGGTTGTGGTGTCCAGTTCCGGGCAGGACGGCAAGGCAATGGCCGACCTCAAGGGTCTGACCATTCCCGTGCACGCGTCAGGACCATTTGCCGCGCTCAAATACAAGCTCGAATATGGGTCGATCGTATCGGATACCGCAAAGCAGAAACTTGAGGAAAAGAAGGACGAGATCAGGGACAAACTCAAAGCGAAACTGCTCGGCAAACCCGACGAGCCGGCTGCGCCAGCGGCCGAAGGCGGGCAAGCACCGGCGCAGCCCAGGCCTGAGGACAAGCTCAAGGCGAAATTGAAGAAGCTGTTCTGATTACCCCGGTGATCGGATCGACGATGCAGTCCTTCGCCGCGCGCGTGATCGAGTGGCAGCGGAGGTTCGGCCGCCATGACCTTCCGTGGCAGCGCACGCGTGATCCGTACCGCATCTGGCTTTCGGAGATCATGTTGCAACAGACGCAAGTCTCCGCAGTCGTGCCCTACTACGCGCGCTTTCTCGCGCGCTTTCCCGACCTCGCCAGCCTCGCATCCGCT
The DNA here is from genome assembly GCA_043758735.1 of Betaproteobacteria bacterium. Taxonomy (GTDB): domain Bacteria; phylum Pseudomonadota; class Gammaproteobacteria; order Burkholderiales; family JACQAP01; genus JACQAP01. Next base: position 22,139 of record JAYVMZ010000099.1, on the reverse strand, counting down.
GCCGAAGAGGATGTACTCGCGTTGTGGAGCGGGCTGGGCTACTACGCGCGCGCGCGCAACCTGCACAGTGCCGCGCGCGCAATCGTCGAGCGACATGGCGGTGCGTTTCCCGAGGCGTTCGATGACATCGTCGCATTGCCAGGCATCGGGCGGTCGACTGCGGGCGCGATTGCGGTATTCGCCTTCGGCGCGCACCACCCCATTCTCGACGGGAATGTGAAGCGTGTGTTCGCGCGCGCGCTCGGTATCGAGGGTTACCCCGGCGAGAAAAAAATCGAAACGGCAATGTGGGCGCATGCCGGGGCTTTGCTGCCACCGGGCGATGTCGAAGCCTATACGCAGGGGTTGATGGACCTGGGCGCCAGCGTATGCACGCGCAGCCGGCCGCGCTGCGAGTCATGCCCGTTGCAAGACGAATGCGTGGCCAGGCGGGAAAACCGCATTGCGTTGCTGCCGACGCCGCGACCGAAGAAACCCTTGCCGGAAAAATCCACCGTGATGCTGATCCTGCAGCGTAATCGCGAGATTCTGCTGGAAAAGCGGCCGGCACCGGGCATCTGGGGCGGACTATGGAGTTTTCCCGAGATTGCGCATCTGGGCGATGCGGCGGGCGTATTGCGCACGCGCTTCGGCGCGGAGGTCACGACCGAGGGCACGCTGGCAGAGGTGCGCCATGGCTTCACGCATTACGCACTGACCATTACGCCCGCACTGTTGCGCGTGACCCGCCTGGAGCGTCGCGCCCATTCGCCCGGCCATATATGGCTGACACCCGAAGATGCAATCAACGCCGCGATACCGGCGCCGGTTCGCGAAATCCTGCGCCGGCTCGATCGCGACTAGGCAGCCTGTTGCAGGTAGGCGTGCAATTGCTCCAGCCGCGCACCGTCGTCACGCAACGCCAGCAGCCCCTGTTTGTCCTGTGCTTCCAGCGGCAGCACTTCCGCCAGGCGGTAACTGGTCCAGCGTGGATCGTCAAAGCTAAGCGGGGAAAAAAATAATCCGCGCCGACTTTCTCGACGATCTGTTCGAGCACGCGGCGGCATAGCGCGAACGATTCGGGGCTGACTTCGCCGACAGCTTTCGCCAGGAATTCGACGTCGGCGCGGATCAGGCCGTTCGATTGCGTGGTCTGACGCAGGATGCGAAACGGGTGCTGCCCTCGCGTCTGCAGGTGAAAAACGCCCAGGTGGGGCATCTCCCATTGCGCGATGAGCGCGGTGCAGCCGATCTGTTCCGGCACGGCGGGCAGACCGACTTCCTGGCCTTCGCGGATGCGGCAGACGCCGAACGGGGTGCCGTCGCGCACACAGGCCTTGGTCATCTCGAGATAGCGCTGTTCGAATATCTTCAGCGGGAGCTGGCTGCCGGGATAGAGCACGGTATTCAGCGGAAAAATCGGTATGGAGGTCATTTCAATTGCGGCGGCGTGCAGGCCGTGCTGATTTCGTCAGGGACTAGTTATCGCTGTTTTCCGTTTCGCCCCAGCGCGGCATAAGGCCGTGATCGATGCCAACGTGGTCGAGAATGCGCGCGACCACGAAATCGACGAGGTCCTGCGCGGTTTGCGGATGATGATAGAAGCCCGGATTGGCGGGCAGGATGATCGCGCCCGCGCGCGACAGCTTGAGCATGTTCTCCAGATGGATTGCGGAGAGCGGTGTTTCACGCGCAACAAGGATCAGCTTGCGCGCTTCCTTCAACGCCACATCGGCTGCGCGTTCGATCAGGTTGTCGGCCATGCCTGCGGCAATCGCCGCCAGCGTTCCCATGGTGCAGGGGCAGACCACCATCGCATCGGCTGGGTTCGACCCCGACGCGACCGGCGCAAACCATTCCTCCCGGCCGAAAGCCTGCAACTGGCCAGGTGCCGCGCCAAATCGCGCGCTGAAAAACGTCGCGGCGTCTTTCGCGCGCGCCGGCAACGACAAATCCATTTCCTGGCGCGCGACAATTTGGGCTGCCTGTGAATACAACAGGTACACGCGAACGTCGGCCTTGAGCAGGCACTCCAGGAGCCGGATGCCGTAGGGCATGCCCGAAGCGCCGGTCAACGCCAGCGTAATCGTTTCCGGCCTATTCACACGCATGCCGGGGTGGTCCAACGCAGAGCGCGGTCAGCGAATTCACACCGACAGTTCCCGATGACGCACCAACACACTGCGGCTGCCGCGAAAATAGGTTGCCAGGGCTTCGGCCAGGTAGACGGACCGGTGGCGCCCGCCGGTGCATCCAATCGCCACGGTGAGATAGCTGCGGTTGTCGCGCACGAAGCAAGGCAGCCATTTCTCCACGTAGTCGCGGATGTCATCGAGCATGCTTTGCACGTTGGTATCGGCCTGCAGGAAGGCAATGACCGGGCCATCTCGGCCGGTCAACGGACGCAGGACGGGATCGTAGTGCGGGTTGGGCAGGCAGCGCACGTCGAACACCATGTCCGCATCGAGTGGAATGCCATGCTTGAAGCCGAAGGACTGGAACAGCAGCGTGAGTCCGCTTTCGCCGAGGTCGAGCAGTTCCTTGACCCACAGGCGCAGCGTGCCGGGGCTCAGATCGCTGGTGTCGACGCGATGGCCGAAGTCGGCCAGGTCGGCCAGTAGTTCGCGCTCGTGCTCGATCGATTCGGGAAGGGTGCGCTTGCCGTCCGCCAGCGGATGGCGGCGGCGGGTTTCCGAGTAGCGCTTGACCAGGGTGTCGGTCTTGGCGTCGAGGAAACCCAGATGCACCTCGATGCCGCTCTTGCGCAGTTCGGCCAGAAAGCCGGGAAGCTCGGACAGCGTCGCGCCGCTGCGCACGTCGATGCTTACCGCGACGCGCTCGTAACCTTCTTCTGCAAGCAGCCGGGTCAGCCCCATCAGCAGCTTGGCCGGCAGGTTGTCCACGCAGTAGTAACCGCTGTCCTCCAGCACGTTGAGCACGATGCTCTTGCCGGATCCCGACAGGCCGCTGACGACGATGAGTTGCATGATTACAGGCGCACCGACTTCAGCTGCGCCTGTTGAGCTGCTTTTCCTGGCGCTGGATGAATTCCTGGGTGCTGTCGATGCCACGCAGCTGCAGGACATAGTTGCGTACCGCCGCTTCCGCCAGAACGGCAAGGTTGCGGCCGGCCGCAACCGGCAATACAACCTTGCGGATGCTGATGCCCATGATGTCTTCGGAACTGGCATTCAGCGGCAGGCGCTCCAGCCCGGGAATGACCCCGCCCACTGGCTTTTCCATTTGCACGATCAGCTTCAGGTTCTTCTTTGTGCGCACCGCGGTCTCGCCAAAGATCGTGCGAATGTTGAGCATGCCGAGGCCGCGAACTTCCAGAAAATCTTTCAGCAACTCCGGGCTGCGGCCTTCCAGCGTTTCAGGGGCGATGTGATACAGCTCGACCACGTCGTCGGCAACCAGCCCGCTGCCGCGCGAGATCAACTCCAGCGCCAATTCGCTCTTGCCCACGCCACTCTCCCCGGTGATCAGCATGCCCATGCCCAGCACGTCGAGGAACACGCCGTGGCGGGTGACGAACTCGGCGAGCGCGCGCCCGAGGTAGGTGCGCACCACCCAGATGATCTGCAGGCTGTGCAGGGGCGAGGAAAGCAGCGGGATATTGCGCGAAGCGGCGAATTCTGCCAGAGCGGCCGGGGATTTTTCCTGCTCAGAGAGGATGATGCAGACCAGGCCGCTGCTCGCGAGCCTTGCCAGCGCTTCGCGCTGCTCGCCTTCGCCCAGCGCGGCGAAATAGGCCGCTTCGGTACGGCTGAAAATCTGGATCCAGTTGGGATGGACCAGGTTCAGGTGGCCGATCAGCCCCTGCGAAGCCTGATTGATTTCGCTGCTGTCGAGAAACGGCGACGGGTTACGCGGCCCGGAAATCCAGCCGAGCTTGAGCGCGTCGGCATTGTCCTCAAACAGCTGCGCGACGCTGACCTGGGGCATGAGGTTCCCATTCGCTGATGACCTGCTGCACGGCCGCCGCATCCGGCAAGGCGGCGAGTTGCGCGCGCATTTCCTTGTCGCTGAAAATCTGCGCCAGTTCGGACAGGATTTGCAGGTGCAGGTCGGTTGCCTTCTCCGGTACGAGCAGCACGAATATCAGGTTTACCGGGTTGCCGTCCGGGGCCTCGAACGGAATCGGCGCGCCGGTGCGCACGAACGCGCCTGCAGCATCGCGCAATCCCTTGATGCGCCCGTGCGGAATCGCGATACCGTGCCCGAGGCCGGTGGATCCCAGGCGCTCGCGGGCGAACAGCGCGTCGAACACCTGGCCGCGGCCGATGCCCAGCGCATTTTCAAACAGCAGGCCGACATGCTCGAACACCCGCTTCTTGCTGGTGACGTCGAGGTCGAGCGTAATGTTGGCGACCGGCAGCAGCCTTGATATCAGACTCATGGCAGGATCGGGGGGGGCGGATTACGACGAGGGCAGTTTCCGGAAAGATTCTTCCTGGTGGTGGTCGACGCTTTTTTCCTTGTGCTTCAGGATCTGGCGGTCGAGTTTGTCGGCCAGGCCGTCGATGGCGGCATACATGTGAGAATCGATGCACTCGACGTGGATGTCCTTGCCGCGCACGTGCACGGTGGCCTCGACCTTATGGTCCAGCTTGTTCACGGAGAGGATGACGTTGACGTCGATGACGTGGTCGAAATGGCGGGATATGCGGTTGAGCTTATCGATGACGTAAGAGCGGATGGCGGGCGTGACTTCCAGGTGGTGACCGGTTAGCTGAAGATTCATAGGCTTTCCCTCCGTGCGTGGGTTGATCAGATCGACTTACGAAGATTGACCGGAAGAATCTGCAGAGATTCCCGGTATTTCGCAATCGTGCGGCGCGCCACCATGATGCCCTGCTTGCCGAGCACCTCGGAGATCTGGCTGTCGCTCAGGGGCTTGCGCGTATCCTCCTCGCCGACCATCTGCCTGATCAGCGCGCGAATAGCGGTCGCGGAACAGGCGCCGCCGGTTTCAGTGGAAACGTGGCTGCCGAAAAAATACTTGAGTTCGAAAATGCCGCGCGGCGTCAGCATGAATTTCTGCGTGGTGACGCGCGACACGGTGGATTCGTGCAAGCCGAGGGTTTCCGCAATCTCGCGCAGCACCAGCGGCCTCATTGCCACTTCGCCGTGTTCGAAGAAGTGACGCTGGCGATCGACGATCGCCTGGGAAACCCGCAGGATGGTATCGAAGCGCTGCTGCACGTTCTTGATCAGCCATTTTGCTTCCTGCAACTGGCCAGCGAGCTGCTGGAAGCTGGCGTCGCGATTGCGGTGCAGGATGTCGGCGTACATGCGGTTTATGCGCAGTTTCGGCATCGCGTCCGGATTGAGCGACGTCACCCACATGCCCTTGGTTTTGCGCACCACCACGTCCGGAATGATGTAACGCGTTTCGCCGCCGGAAAAATTCGCCGCCGGCCGCGGGTTGAGCCCGATGATCATCGCCTGCACGATGCGCAACACGTCGTCGTCGCAACGCAGCAGTTTCTTGAGCCGAAAATAATCGCGCGCCGCAAAAATGTCAAGATGCTGCTTGACCACAAGCGAGGCTTCCTCGCGGAACTGCGTGTCTTCGGGGAGCGCTTCCAGTTGCAAGGCGAGACACTCGCTCAGGTTGCGCGCTCCTATGCCGGGCGGGTCCAGGCTTTGCAGGTACTTCAATCCGATGGTCAGCGCCTCGGAATCGATCTCCAGTTCGACCGGCAACAGGGCTGCCAGTTCGACGAGATCCTGGGTCATGTAACCGTCATCGTCCAGATTGTCGATCAGGAAGGCGACGATGCGCTTGTCCCGGTCGGGCATCTGCATGAGGTTGATCTGGTCGAGCAGATGGTCGCGCAGTTTGGCCGGTTCCGCGGCCGCCTGCGGTGCTTCGGAATCGTCATCGCCATCCTGACCGCTGAAGGAACCATAGCCGTCGCCGAGCGACCAGTCTGTTTCGCCGGCGGAGCGTTCGTCCGCATGCTCGTTTTCGCTGGGAGCTGGCGCGGATTCGGATTCCGATGAGGTGGTCGCAGTGCTGGCCGGGGTTAGGGAAGGAGGTGGCGCGGGCGCCTCTTCCTCGTCGTCACGCTCCAGCAACGGGTTTTCCTGCAGAAAAGTCTCGATTTCCTGATTCAGCTCCAGCGTGGACAACTGCAAAAGTCGAATGGACTGTTGCAGTTGCGGCGTAAGTGTCAGGTGCTGCGAGAGCTTGAGCTGCAGGGAATGCTTCATTGGCTGGCTGTCGGTATCAGGCCCGAAATCAAGCGGCCCGGAATTTCGCGGACGGCATCGCGGTTGCTACAGCCGGAAATGCTCGCCCAGATATACTTTCCTTACGCTTTCATTATAAACGATTTCCTCGGGCTTGCCCGCGGCCAGCACGGAGCCGTCGTTGATGATATAGGCACGGTCGCATATACCCAACGTCTCCCGGACATTATGGTCCGTTATGAGCACCCCGATGTCGCGTTCCTTGAGGAAACGGATGATCTTCTGGATGTCGAGCACGGCAATCGGGTCCACTCCGGCGAAGGGCTCGTCGAGCAAAATGAAGCGCGGCTGGGTGGCCAGCGCCCGGGCGATTTCGACGCGCCGGCGCTCCCCGCCGGACAGGCTGATGGCCGGGCTGTTGCGAAGGTGGGCGATGTGCAGGTCGTGCAGCAGGGTGTCGAGCTGGGCCAGGATCGCCTCTTCTTCCAGGTCGCGCAGCTCCAGCACGGCACGGATGTTCTCCGCGACGGTCAGTTTGCGAAAAATCGAAGCCTCCTGCGGCAAATAGGACAGCCCAAGGCGCGCGCGCCGGTGGATCGGCGTGTGGGTCAGCGCCTGCTCGTCGAGGAACAGGTCACCGCCGTCGAGCGCCACCAGGCCGACCATCATGTAAAAACAGGTGGTCTTGCCGGCGCCATTGGGTCCGAGCAGGCCGACGACTTCGCCGCTGGATACGTCCAGCGAGACGTCCTTGACGACCGTGCGCGCCTTATAGCGCTTCTTCAGTTTTTCCGCGCGCAATTGACTCATCGATGGATACGCAGGACCGGCGTAACGCCGTCATTGTTTCGGCGTTTGTACCGAATTGGAGGGCTTTAGCTCGACCGAGCCTGGCGCGGGAGCAGGCGCGCCGGGTTTCGGCTTGGGCTTGATCACCACGTGCACCTTGCCTTGCCGACTGCCGGGGGTCGAAGTCGATTTACCGCCGCCTATCACCTGGTAGAACTCCGTGACCGCGTTGTATGCAATGTAGTCGCCGCGGACTTCGTCGCCGCCACGCTCGATGCGCGCGTTGGTGAACATCTGCACCTTTTCCGCCTTGCCATCGTACTCGACGCGCTCGGAATAGCCTTCGATGTATTCGTCGAAGCCTTCGCGCTTCTGACGGAAGTGAGCCGGATTCCCGTAGGCAATGCCGTACTGAAAACCTTCGGCATCCTGCTTGACAATGATCTTGTCTGCCTTGATGGTCAGCGTCCCCTGCGTCAGCGTCACCGACCCGACGAACACCGCTTCCTTTTTTGCGTCGTCCATGTCGACGCGGTCAGCTTCGAGGTTCACAGGCTTGTCACGATCCGCGCGTTCCGCCAGCGCCGGCAGCGAACTGCTGAGGCCGGCGGCCAATGCAATTGCCGCGATCAGGCCAAGACGCCTAGCGGCGGACGGGATCCTGCGATTTCGCGGCGGTGTGCTTGGGGGTTGCATAATGGGCTTTCACCTCGGAGAGCAGTTTGACTTCGCGGGTGACATTGTTGAATTCTAAGCCAACCGAACTGGCCGTGGAATTTCCTTCCACCATGCGCACCGGCTTGTCGGTCTTGGCCAGATCCTTGTCGGGAATGACGTGCAGGAAACTCGTGAAAACGCCCAGTTCGGCATTGCTGGCATACGCCGAGCGGATGATCTGCACGTCGTTACGGAAGTAGACATCGTCCCCGCCCTGAACGGCTTCGGCCGTTTCCGAGCGTATCGTTACCGGCGCGCGCTGGTAGTCGAAGTAGACCAGACGCGGCAGCTCCAGTTGCGTGCTGTTGTCGTCCGGAAAATGTACCATGCGCTTTGCCGCCAGCGCATAGCGCCGCGTTCCGTCGGGGTTCATTTTCACCGCGGAAAATCCTTCGATGATGAAGTCCGGGTCGTGCCGGGTGCTGCCGTCGGGACGATGGGCCTGCGGCTGGATTTTGTGGTCGAGCCAGAAGCTCATTGTGGCCAGCAATGCCAGCAGGATCAACGGCGACCAGGTGACGAGTCTGTCGTTCACGCCAGATAAATCCGCAACTGGGCGTCCAGCGTTCCGCGCGCCCGCATCAGAAATTCGCAGGCTTCGCGCGCCGCCCCCTGTCCGCCACGAGCGTTAGTGACGTAGTGAACATGGCCGCGCACGACCTCGGGCGCATTGGGAACGCTGAACGCGAGACCGCAACGGCGCAACACCGGCAGGTCCGGCAGGTCATCGCCCATGAAGGAGGTTTCTTCTTCGGCGAGGCCGAGCTTGCGTAACAAGCGATGATAAGCCTCCAGCTTGTCGCCGACACCTTGCAGCACATGCGCAATGCCGATCTCCCTGGCGCGCAGCGCGACCATCTTGGATTTGCGTCCGGACAGCAACGCCGTGACGATGCCGCTGGCCGAGAGCATCTTCAGGCCGAGCCCATCCAGGATATTGAACGCCTTCATCTCCTCGCCGCGCTCGGTGAGATAGACGGTTCCGTCCGTGAGCACACCGTCAACATCGAAAATGGCTAGCCGGATACGATGGGCGCGTGCGATCAGGCGCTTGTTCATCGCGACGACTTTCTGCATCGAAACAGGGCGGCGAGTGGCGGCATGCTCAGATCACTTTCGCGCGCATCAGGTCGTGCGTGTTTAGCGCGCCGACAAGATTCAAATCCGCATCCAGCACCAGCAACTGCGAGATCTTGTATTGCTCCATCAGATCGGCTGCCTCCGCGGCGAGTTGCTCGGGCCGGACAAAGTGGGGATTGGGCGTCATCAATTTGCTCAGTCCCATGGACCGAACATCGCCTCCCTTTTCCAGGGCGCGCCGCAAGTCGCCATCGGTGAAAATGCCGACGACGCGTTTCTCATCGTGCGTCACGGCCGTCATGCCCATGCCTTTCTTCGACACTTCGCGGACGGCCTCCGTGAATGATGCCGTCTCCGGTACGCACGGAACTGCGTCGCCGGTGCGCATGACGTCATGCACGTGAGTGAGCAGCCTGCGCCCAAGGCTGCCGCCAGGATGCGAGCGCGCAAAATCTTCCTTGCCGAAACCGCGCGCCTCCAGCAGCGTCACGGCCAGCGCATCACCCAGCGCCAGCGCAGCAGTGGTGCTGGCCGTGGGTGCAAGTCCGAGCGAGCAAGCCTCTTCCGCCACATTGGCGTCAAGGTGCACGTCGGCCTCGCGCGCCAGCGTTGAATTTGGATTACCGGTCATCGCAATGAGTTTACCGCCCATGCGCTTGATCAGCGGCACGATCACCAGCAACTCGCCACTCTCCCCGGAATTCGACAACGCGATCATGACGTCGTCCCGCGTCACCATGCCCAGATCGCCATGGCTGGCTTCAGCCGGATGAACAAAGAACGCCGGCGTACCGGTACTGGCCAGTGTCGATGCGATCTTGCGCGCGATGTGGCCCGACTTGCCGATGCCACTGACCACTACCCGCCCCTTGCAGCCGAATACGATTTCAGCGGCGCGCACGAAATTAGCGTCAAGCCGGTCAGCCAGCTCGCGCACCGCGCGCGCCTCGATCTCGAGTACGCGCCGGCCCGCCTCGAGCGCCCGTCGCGAGTCGATAATTCCCAGTTTTGTCATGGGCATCGAGTATAACTCATGGCACTCGCCGGCTACGCCGGCAGATAATCCAGGCGCTGTTGCTGGGCGCGCCTTGAACTGCGTATCGAGGAGAATACGCGGCACCCGCGAGCAGCGTTACCGGCTATTCCGCGGTTTCTATCGCCGTGTGACCGACGGTGTCGGCAATGAGAGCGGTGAACTACAGCCTCGGCTGGAGGGTGTCATTCAGCCGATGGGTTCTGCCGAAGTGGGAAAACCGCTCAAGGAGCGCGATCTGTCCCGGCTCAATGTCGAAGTGACTGCGATTGGCAAGCGCAATATCCGCAGTTCGCCGGCGGGCCCTGAAGCCAGTCTTGGCCAGGGTGATGTGGCGGTCCTGCGCGGCAGGCATATTCGATACTTGGTACAGGATTGAATGAATGGAAATACCAGGGCATAACAGGCTTTACTCCTGCTTTGCCGGGTTGATCTCAAAGCAGGCTCGCGCCACCACAGTTGGCGCTGCCATTGGTGACGTTCCAGATCCCCGCTGAAGTTGTCGCGCTGGTGCAGTCGGGCGCTGCCATGGACCCGTCGGTCGGAGCAGTGACGCCGTTTCCCTGATATCGGGAAAACTGGAATGCGCCGGTGTTCGGCAGGCCATCGTCGATCTTGCAGTCCAACTCGGCGAGGAGGCGCACCGGGATCTGCGAACCTGTCTTGATATTATGGCGCAGCGGGCTCGGCGCCGCAGTGGTACCGCCGCCGTACACGCCGTCATAAATGATCTGCTGGAATACGTTGGACGAATTCGACAGGGTGGTCAGGACCGATTCGGTAGCGTTGTAGACCAACGTGGGGGTGAGGAAGCCCGCCTGGGTCAGATGTTCCCAGGCCAGGATGGATTCATTCGGGACCGTGGTGCTTTCTATCCGGCCGTCGCCGTTGCCGTTCTGGGTTGCGCCTCGAATGTTAATCGTGGCTTGCGAGTCATCGCCCGGGAGCGCGCGGAAGCGTTCCTCGAAGCCGAAGAATGCAGCCTTGATATTGTCCTGTCGCGCGACAAGCTCGCGAATGCGGGCGCCGGTGATGAGTTCCGAAGACCTGAGAAGACCTCCGAGCAGCAGGCCGATGATGACGAGCACAATGGCAATTTCGACGAGTGTAAAACCTTGTGTGTTCCTCAGGTACATCGCTGAAATTGCTATCTCTCCAGCCCGCATGGAGCAATGAAATGGGACAGCCGCTGAACGATGGTCGGCAGCACGCCCGTTGTACCACGCGATCGCAGGGACATTCCTGATTGAATAAACCGGATCGAAAAAAAGAAAGCCCGCGCGAGGCGGGCCTTCTGGCTGCAATTCGACTTAGAGCAGACTCGCTGCGCCGCAATTAGTCGAACCGCTGGTGGTCGTCCAGCTTGGCGGGACCGTGCTCGTATTTACACAGTTCGGTGAGACCGACGTAGCGCCGACTGCGGGGGCATTACCGGTGCCTGCGGCGTAAGGAGAGAACTGAAACCCCCCGGTGTACGGCAAGCCGTCGTCAATCTTGCGATCCACTTCAGCCAGGATTTCCACAGGGACTTGACTGCCTGTCTTCACGTTATGTTTGACGATGGTGTTGCCTGCAACTCCCCAAGCGGAATCGTAGATAAGTTGAAGATATATGCTGTACGGGTTCTTGGGATTGCTGGGCGGATTATCGGTAGGGGCCGTTGCAAACGCGTAGGAGCCGTTGATGAATCCGGCATGCGAGAGATGGTCCCACGCCAGGATATCTTCTTGAACTTTACTGGTGCCCACCGGAGTGGCAGCGGATTCAATCTGGCCGTTACCGTTACCATTACCGCCGGCGCCGGTGATGTTCGTAGTAGCTGCCGTGTAATCGCCCGGCAGTGCGCGAAACCGGTCCTGGAAACCGAAAAATGCTGCCTTGATGCCATCCTGCTGCGAGATCAGGTTGCGAACCCGCGCGCTGGTAATCAACTCCTGGCCCTTGAGAACACCGCCAAGCAACAGGCCGATGATGACCAGCACGATGGCGATTTCAATAAGGGTAAAACCCTGGTTCTGGCTGCGATTCATGATGCTCTACCTCCGTTTACGATGATTCTGGTGGGTAGAACTACGCCAGATCCATGCCCGTTACGCCACGAACTTAAAAATTATTGTGTTTCAGATACTTAATATTATTCGTTAAAAATAATATTGGAATGTACAGACGCGCTATATTTTTTCATACTCGCATCGTCGAAATTAGTATTGTTCTGTTCCAAAAGAGAATTTCTGGTTTTCTGGCGTATTCTCAATGGCTATTCCAGCGGCATTTCTGCTGGATTGGTTCTTTGAACCGGCGTCATCTTTTCGACGTTGTTGACGATTTTTCAGCAGACTGCAGTGCCTTCAATCTTTCCGTCAAAAAGTGCATTTCATGCGGATCGGTGACCGTCCCACTAACCAGCAGGCCGCCGAGAAGAATCTTCACGGTCTCGATTTCCCCCATGTCTTCGAGCACAAAGATGTGCATTTGCTTGGCCCAGTCGGGCACCGAAGAGGCGGTTGCATGTTCGCTCAGCGCGCGGGCGTAACGCAGAGCCAATGCAGGATCACTGAGCCGATGCTTGGCCATGATTGCCGCATGCGCCAGCCAGCGCCAGCGCCGGTTGGGATCGATCAGGAATTGGCGATACACAAATTCACCCATTTGACGCTGTTTTTTCAGATCCGGTAGCACCTGGCCATAGACTTGCGACGCCATCATGAGGGGATATTGCCCCGGCGGATCGAGTTCAAGAATGCGCGTCAGCCAGGATTCCACCTTGACGTAGTCAAGGTCCTTGAACGGGATGCTGATCCCCGGTTGGGTATCGAAGGCTTGCAAATATAACGACAGCATGTTCGCGGTGGCGATCGGTTCTCCCATTGCGGCGAGTTGCAAGGCTGCGCGAGAAGGGGGGTCCGGAAGGTCCAGGGCGGTGGCGGCGGGTCGCGGTTCCGCCGTTTTCAGGACAATCTGCGCGGCCAAGGCCGCGGCAAGCAGACCCAGCACAACGCCGGGGACGGTCGAAACAGGGCGTTCGGCCACTTCGGTTCAGAAATTCTTGCGGTAGAGATCGAACATGGCTGCAGCCAGCAATAGAACCACATACACCGTCGTTTGCAGTAGCACGCTCAGGAGTGCAGGATAAGCCGTGACGCTGTCCACCAGCCATGCTGTCTGCGTGAACATGTCAAGGCGAGGTAGGGCGATTGCCAGGGCGTCGGCGAGCAGCCTGCTGGCCTTCTGTCCGAACTCGTCGACGCCGAGCAGGCTGGCACCGCTCATCAACTGAATCGCGGAAATGGAACGGGCAAGCAGGTAAAATGCCGTGACGAAGGCTGCGGCGGGCAGCAGTTGCGTGAAGGTGGTGATGCAGAATACGCTGAGCGCAGTAATGATCAGCAGTTCCAGTGCCAGTGAGCACCCCCACGCCAATGCGGATTCGACAGGCGCAAGCACCGCGATAGGAATGGCGGCGATCACCGCGACGCTCAATGCCACGATTGAGAACCCGCAGAATTTTCCGACCAGGTAGCTTGGGCGCGGCAGATCCAGCGACAGCATGAGTTCCAGTACCTTGTCGTTGAATTCGCGGGTCAGGCCGTTGATAACGTAGATGCCAATCAGGAAGACACCGGCGACCCGCAAGGTTGCAGCCAGGATTGCGGTCTGCAGTCGCCCGCTCTCGGTAATAGCGAGGTCTCGGGCAAACAGGCTCAGCAGCGTGAGCAACGCCACTGCAACGACCACGAGTACTGCCAGGCGGTTACGCCAGGCTTCGAGAACTGTGTAACGGGCAATCGCGCTAATGCGTCGCGCGTTTAGCCGAAAAGGGATGTGGGTGGATGCGGCTGTGTTGCCCATGATTCCAGAATTAAAGATCCAGTAGCGCGACTAGGACTGAGGTTGTCACGAAATGGCGATGGAAATCAACTCCGGGACTGCGGTCGGACGTTTCATTGGCGGGATTGGCCAGCAGCATTGGCTGTCTCTAGCGCTGCTTGCCTTGCACGGTACGCTCGTTCTCGAACTTGCCGATCCATTGGCGCGGGCGCTCCTGCTCTCCCACTTCGGTTTTTTCCTCCTGTGGCAACCCCTCTGGCGCGGCGGACAGAAATTGGTCGCGGGACAGGCCGTACTGATTATCAGCGCAGCGGTCCTGCTGATCGCCGCCGCCAGTTGGTGGCTGATGGCGCTGTGGATGTCGGTGGTGCTCTCGCTGATCGGCGGCAATGTTCCGGGAAGAAAGAATTTCCGCCAGCGGTTGGTCTCATTGCTGGCGGCGATTTATCTGCTCTCCGCTCTGTTAGCCTGGGTGGTGCCGCACCTGTTTCCGAATCAGTCTTTTGCAGGCCCTCTTCTTGTGGTGGTGCGTTTCGGCCTGGTCCTCCCGGCGTTGGTGATTTTCTTTGTGCGCCCGGAAAAACGCCAGATCGCGTCGGCTTATTCGGTCGATCTGTTCTACAGCCTACTTCTGTTCCTCTTGGTGGTGGTGCTGATACTGGGCGCCTTCGTCATCAAGGAAGTCAGTCACGGCGGCTACGTCGTTGCGCTGGCGCAAGCGCTCGTCGTGATCGCCGGTCTGCTGGTCGCGCTGTCGCTTTTGTGGGATCCAAGGGCGGGTTTCGCGGGGATCGGGCAGCTAGTCACCCGCTATTTTCTCAGCATCGGCGTACCGTTCGAGCGTTGGATGCACAGCCTTGCCGCGCTGGCGGATCGCGAGCGTGATCCGGACAAGTTCGTCATCGTGGCCGCGCATGAAATGGCCGGATTGCCATGGTTGTCAGGCATTGGTTGGCAGTCGAAGAATTCCACCGGCAGCGCGGGGGATATCACCAAATATACGACGGAATTCACCTTCGGCGGATTGAATCTCAAACTTTACACCCGATGGTCGCCGAGTCCGGCGCTGGTGCTGCATATTCGTCTGCTGGCAAGACTGTTGGCGGATTATTACGACGCCAAGGTGCGGGAGCAGGAACAACGCCACAACGCGTATGTCCAGGCGATTTATGAAACCGGGTCGCGGCTGACGCATGACGTCAAGAATCTGCTGCAGACGCTTCGTTCGCTATGCGCCGCTGCGGAAACGAGCGACGAGAGCGATTCGGAAGCCTTGCGGTTGCTGATGCAGCGTCAACTGCCGCAGATCACCCAGCGATTGCAGATCACGCTCGACAAGCTCAACACCAAGCCGCCGGTCACGCAGGACAAGACATCCGGTGCACAGTGGTGGGAGGGCTTGCGTCAACGCCTTGCCCATGAGCGCATCGAATTCGAATCCGAAGGCCTGCCGGCTGACGCGATGCTGTCGTCGGACTTGTTCGAGTCCGTGGCGGAGAATTTTTTGCAGAACGCGCTCGAAAAGCGGAAAACGGCAAACAGTCTGCGGATTTTGGCCAGACTTCAATGGGCTGGCAAGTTTGTTCTGTCGGTGTGCGACGATGGCCAGCCGGTTCCCGATTCGCTGGTCAAAGCACTATTCAGTTCCCCCGTTCAATCCAACAGCGGACTCGGCGTGGGCATGTACCAGGTGGCGCGCTTTGCGAGGGAGCAGGGCTACGAAGTCGCGCTATCCAGCAACGAGCAAGGACGCGTCTGCTTCTCTCTGACCCAATCTGATCGCTGATTGCTTCGGAAAAAATGTTTTAACAGGCTCAGGCGACCGGCCCGCAATTTAAATTTCGGCCAATGCTCCTAACGTTGACCAGTCTGACAAACGGCAGTCCAAACGCCATGGGTGAGTGTTATTTCACTGACCAGTGTGGCGCCGAAATGAATGAGATCTTCCACTTTTGTCGCGACGGCTTCCCGGGTCGGTCCCGTGACGATTTGTTTGCCTTCGATAGTCGCAACCTTGCAGGTGCTGGACCGGGCCTTGGGATGTTCGCAACTTGCGATCCACTTGTCGCTGACCCGGGTAGCCGATGAAATGATCCGGGAGCCCGATTCGGCAAGCTTATTCAATGCATCCTCGACGCGCGATTTACTGTATCCGGAAATTATCAGATTAGCGCCCGCATCGAAAATCTGCGCAGGCTGGTTTTGATCATGCACTATAAATTGCGCACGTGCCGAGGGCAAATCGACCGCACGCCAGACATCGCTTTTTTGCGCCGGTGACGATTCGATCTCGGCCGTGCCGCCTAGCCCGCGAAAATCCGTTACGACCGAGTAAACCTCGTGTTCGCGCACGTGTTTATCGGAGCGGGAACCCTCGTGCGTGAACAGGTTGGCGTAGTCGTTTGACAAGCGGGACGCCACTTCGTAGAAAGAGCGCGACACCAGAGGCTGGCCCGGTTCGGAAAAGCTCATTACCCGCTGCGCGACGTTGATGCCATCACCGATCATGTTTACCTGGTCGTTGATATCCCTGACCAGGCGAATCGGTCCGCGGTTTATGCCCATGCGAATTGGTATGCTGATGTGATCCCGGATTGCGAGCGCAACGAAAAGCGCGTCCTCTGGATCGCCAAGAAAGGCGACCGCTGCACCATCGCCCGTGTCCAGCACAATGCGTTCGCGCGTCGCTACGGCGTCAAGCGCATTGGCGAGAACGAGATTGAATGCCTGTTTTAGTTCGTGTTGCTCGGAAACCGACTTCTTTGAGTAGTCGGCGATGTCCAGGAACAGAACGCAACAGATCAGTGTTCAGCAGGAACTTTCCGTCATTGCGATTTGCCCGAGAGCAGGGATACCAGGCTTCGCTCGGTACCAATCGCCCTGGAGAGGTGTGCTTTACGCTGGCGCCATTCGCCAATCCCAAATTACTTATCTCTGCGTCCTTGAACTAACGCCTAAGGTAGTTGTCCTGCGGCTACCATGCGGTTGTACAGAATGTTCGGTGACAACCACGTCATAATGTCATCGAACTCGCCGTTCGGATTAGTGGAAGGTGTGGGTAAATGACTGACGAACATTTTGTCGTTATTCGTGCTATTCGGATTAGGATTGGCCGCCTCGTCCAGGCCGGTTCCTCCATAGGCCCCGTTCTTTCCGATGGAGTAAACCACTAACGGCACGCCAGTGGTCAGCGCAGTTCCGGCGAAGCAACTGGTTCCGCTGATGCCGGTTGCGGTGGAGCAAATGAGAAGATCGGGCGCAAGAGCTGAGAGGCCCGTCGTACTCATGCCGTTTACCGTAGTGAATGCGTTACTGTTGGCGGTCGTCACCGCGTAGTGGATGCGATTTCCCCATGGATCAACTGCGAATCCTTGGTTGTCTACCACGGCAAGTCCGAGTGTCACTGCAGGCACGAATCCGTTGTAATTATTGCTACATGCACCGCCGCCAGACGGGTTCTCAGCGCCGGAGCTGGTAGAAGATGCCGGGCACGGTAACCGCCCGTTGGTGACTGCAAATCCGATCAGCGCTTCTTTGATTTCTTCGAGGTACTTCCGGGTGTCGGAGATTTGGCGCTGCTCAACCTGGCTGGACAAGGGGACCAGCAGGCCTCCAAGCAAAAGCGTGATCACGAAAATGGCGATTGCCAGCTCGATCAACGAGAAGCCTTTTAATGGTTTCATTAAAGCAGTCTCAGGGAGAAACAACTACGAGGTGATCGTTATTGGTAGGAGAGAGAACCGGGTTGACGAAAACGTCGTCTCCATTTGTGTTCTCTGCGTCTTCGAGTAGATCGCTCACAGTGCAATTGGCAGTGCCACAGGGCCGGTTGATCTGGCTGCCGAAACCGCGGCCCGTGCCGACCAATAATGCGCGTGTCGGCGATCCCGATAAATTGAGAGGGTTGCCGAGCGCAACGCAGAGGACATTCGGCGCCCCTGCACAGGGAGTGGAGACTGCGTAGAACACGAGACGGTTCCATTGGTTACTGAAAAACCACGGTGTCGATGATAGGTCCCAGCCCAAATTCGTTTGCGCAGAACAGTTGGGAGGATTGCTAACGGATAGGGGAATCCTGCCCTGTAAAACCCCGTCCCTGCAGTTATAGCTCGATACCGAAAAAGGGTTTGCATTCGGAAAATACCCGTTGGCGTTGTAATACGCGAGTAGAACCGCGCGCATCTCACGAATAACACGCATCGTCACGACCGAGAATAATGAATCACTGGTGATCGCCAGCAATTTGTCGTTGAAGGCATCGGTAGGTTGACCGGTGACAAAGGTGTTGGTCGCAATTCCCGTCTCGTTGCCGCCCTCGAGATAGTTCGTGACGGCGTTCTGATTTGCCCCATCCCGCACCTGTGAGCCAACTACTGGGCCAGGCGCGAACACGATGGCGATTACATTGCTGGCAGCAGCGGTGCCGACGATATTGAGTTGACCGGGTGTATCGCTATTTAGAACCCCGCCCGTAGGATGGTCTCGGAAATTTGCAGTAAGTGCATACCACAGGCGTTCCCCGCTACCATCGCGCAGATCGGGGACACCCAGCGTCCGCCAAGGGAAGCGACCTATGTAGCTGGGACATACGCCGCCATAGGCAACTGGCGATTCGGCGCTTCCATCGTTGTCAATGTCGGGACAAGGAAGACTGCCGGGACGGTTAATGTCGCTCGCGGCACGCCCGATCAGCGCCTCCTTCGCCCTGGCAAGCGCATCCGCAGTTTGCTGCTGTTTCTTGTTCTGTCGTGCCAGGTCGCCTGTAAATCCAACTACAAGGACTCCAACCAGAAGGCCGAGCAGAACCAGCACGACGATCAGCGCGATGCCGCGTTGCGGATTCTCGCGGCTGACCTTTGGCGACATTTTTCCCGCGACCATGCTGACTTCCTCGATGGGACCTCAGTCGTTCGACGGGCGGTCGCTGTCCTGATCGGCAGTCTCGGCGGTTCTATCCCGTTGACGGCTTACGCCCGACCGTCGATTCACGGGTTTTCGTTGCGTCGGTTCCGATTCGGACTGCTTGGTGTTAACCGTCGTCGATTCGTAGGATTCCACCACCTTGCCTGTGGACCGGTCGAAACTCTGGCCCACTCGCAGCCTGACCGGATTTCTCGCGTCACGCAGCTCTACTCGCGCCGCCGCGGGGTCGGAAGCCGATGGGGACGCAGTCACCGCCGATGTGCCGCCGCCCACGGCATGCCCATTGACCCAGACCGTTGATACTCCGTCGCTGCGTGTGACAACTCCG
Source organism: Betaproteobacteria bacterium (assembly GCA_043758735.1). GTDB lineage: Bacteria > Pseudomonadota > Gammaproteobacteria > Burkholderiales > JACQAP01 > JACQAP01. The sequence continues at coordinate 3,261 of JAYVMZ010000099.1, read as the reverse complement.
TTCAGTGTCGCCGCCTGCGGTCCGCTCGGCGCGGCTTTTCGGGGTGTGGCAAGCTGTTTGCCGGCGTCGAGCGTACTGCGCTGCGCCGGGGTGAAGAATAGCCTTCCCAAAGTTTCCGCAGAATTCGATGCGCACCACGGCATTATTGCAGCCATCACCATGAGAATAGGGAAGCCGCGCTTCACGATTTACCCTTTCCGGGTTCGATCGTAAGCCAGGACAATTCGCATTGCGCGCTCAGATTAGCCTGCCGCGGCGCCGGGGCGTCACCTCCTCCGGCCCGATCCAAAGCGCAGCCCGTAAGCATGAACATGCCGGTCTGCTGTGCTGCAAGCGCGCGGAAGAAACGAATCAGATCGCCCTCGTGCACCAAACCGAAAGTGAGCTTCATTTGGGAATGGCGCAAATACGGAGCCATCGGATTATCCGCGCCGATCAAAGGAAAGGGTTTCTGAGGCTCCAGTTGATAGGTCACGCCGAACAATCCGGCCTGCCCGTTGGCCGCGCGCAGACCTTCCAGCCAGTTGATCCGCTGCTCTGTGCCTACAAAACCCTGCTGGTGTAGCTGCTGATAGGCCGGAAGATATCGCAGGATGGTTTCGCGTTCTTCGCCGGAACGCTGGTAGCGGCTGCGTGCATCCTGCAATGCGGTGAGTTGGCTGCGCTGCTGCACTTCGGCCTGCGCGCGTTTGCCGGCCGAGAATTTGACCAACGCGATCGAGGCCGCGATCGCCATCACGAGCACCAGAAAGGGAACTTTCAGCGCAGCGAGATCCTTGCCGGTCAGCTTCATTGGTTCTTAAACTCCTGGCTTGAACACGACGGCGAACTCGAACTCGGCGTTGCCTTTGGCGCTTGTAGCGTTGGTGCTTCCCGTCAATCCGACCTCTGAACTCGCGTTAAGCGGCAGCTTCAGGGCCCGCACCTCGACGACCAGGTCGGCGGCCGCGAGCCGCGAGGCAAAGGTGTTTATCAGCGCCATTGCCGCCTTGTAGTCGCCATCGAACGGCCTGACCTCGCCACGCACGATTCCGGATTGGACCAGCGGCTTTGCTTCGCCCGGCGACCGCCCGATTGCCGTCGTCTGATTGGCGTTGGACTCGGCGTCCAGCGGCTTCTGTCCGTTATGCCAAGCCAGGTGGGAGAGTTGAATCTGGGGCGAGGAATCAAGCGCGCGACTGACGACCAGGAGCATCGGCTCGGGCGTACGCAGGCTGGTGCGGATCTGTTGCGCCATCTCGACAGTGTTGCGCAGATTGTCCGTCGAGGTTGGGGTTTGGGGAAACTGCGCCGTGACATGCTGGTATTGCGATTGAAATTCCTGCGTCTGGCGCTGCAGGTTGCTGACCTCATCGGTAAGCTGCATCGTGTTGTAGGCGTTGGCGCCACTCCAGGCCAATGCGCCAGAAAGCGCGACGGCAGAGCCGCCATACATGACGCGCCTGAGCAGGAGGCGCCGGTAGCCGTGCATGATTCCCGTCGGCGCAAGATTGAGTACGGGCTTGTGCTCGCCGAGAAGATGCAGATAGAGCGTGTCGTTGGATGCTTCGAGGTCACGCTGTGCGATGCCAAACTTCGCCACCACATCTGCCTTGCTCAAAAGCTGGCAGTTCGTGTTGGGGCGTCCACGCGCAATAGCAGCCGGTAACCTTCCCAGGGAATCGTTCTGGTCGAGAATTACCACGGTCAACATGTCGTCTACGTGGGTAACCGTCAGCGCGTCCAAGTACATGCGGGTATTGGCGACTTCGTCGGCGTATTCCTGATCGGCCGCTCCACCCGCTCCGCGCAGCGGCGTCAATCGGCTTATGCGAAACTTCAGGTCCTTGAAAAATGTCTGCCGGAATCCCGCGCTGTTCTTGGTGACAATGAGCAGATTTGTCTGCTTCAAACGCAGGCGCTCGATCAGCGAAACCGTGACAATCGGCAGCGGATACAACCCCGCTACTGGCAGGCCGACGGACTCGATCGCCCGTAGCCACGGGGCCAGTACGTCGGGATTGGTCAGCGCGGTGAACAGGTAGCGATCATCGTGTCGCTTACCGCTATCGCGTTCCTGGAGAGACCAGGAATAGTAGGGTGTGGCGCGATAGAGTTGCTTGAGCTTGCGGGCGACCAACTGTGCGCGATCGCTGCCGCGCGCGCGCGGCAGCGTCTCGAAGCGGAAGTCCTCATCTACCGTGTCCACCATGATGTGGACCGGCAGACCCCGTACGCCCTGCAGGTAGCTGCTGAACGCGGCCCGGCCATTGTCATCGTCGTCGAAACGCCTGCAGTCGGCAAGCCTGTTCCCGCGCCACGCGGCAACCGTGACTTGTTCGGCAGAAATGCAGAGCAGAAGCTTGGCGGCCATGTTCAGAATTTAATCTTGCCGATGATATCGTATATCGGCGTAAGGACCGAGAACAGGATCAGCGCGAGCATGCCGCCGAGCACCAGGGTAAGTGTGGGCTCGAGTAATTTCAGCGCCTTGTCCACTGAGTCGCGTACGTCACGATTATAAAAATAGGTCACGTTCATCAGCGCGGTATCCAGCGCGCCAGTCGTTTCACCCACCCGCAGCATGCGTATGACCAGAGGTGGAAACATGCCAAGGTTCTGAAATGCGTTGGACAGGCTTTCCCCGGCGTTGATCTGCTGCCCTGCACGCTGAATGCCGTCTGCCACATAGCGGTTTGCGACAATGTCTTCGCTGGTTTTTACGGCGTCGAGAATGGTGATGCCGGAACGGTACATGAGAGCAAAAAAATTGGCGAAGCGGGCCAGGATGATCTTCTGCAGGATTTCCCCAACAATCGGCAGATGAAGAATCCCATAGTCGAACAGGTAACGACTGCGCGGGCTGGTGCGCAGCATGAAACCAATTCCTGCGGCAGTGGCAACCGGAAGCACGAGCAACAGCGGCCACCAGGAGGCAACAAATCCGGACATCCAGATCAGCACACGGGTCTGGATCGGAAGTTGCAGCCCCATGGTCTTAAGCAGTGACGTGACTTGCGGCACCAGGTAAAGCAACAGGAATATCATTACCCCGAGCACTACCACCAATACCATCGCCGGATACGCCAGCAACCGGCGGGTTTGCGACACGAGTTCATCGTGCCATTTGAGCGTCGCGCCAAGGTTCTCAAAGACCTCGGTCAGCGTGCCTGACAATTCCCCCGCTTTGATCAGGCTGATGAACACGGTATCGAAAACCTTGGGGTAACCGGCCAGCGCTTGCGATAACGTCTTCCCGCCCTCGATGTCTTCCAGAACCGA
>JAYVMZ010000098.1:0-17350 GCA_043758735.1 Betaproteobacteria bacterium | reverse complement strand
CGAACGCAGCTTCCTCGGCCTCAACCATCTTGCCGCGGCCATCATCGCGTTCAGGAAGGTCCCTTTGGCCCTAAATATTATTTACGGATAAATTCTTAGGCATTGCAGCAATGTGCCCTTACGCTATTCACGGCATTCACGTATTCACGATAAGGCTCTGCGTGGATGTCGCCACGCCACCCTGGTCATCCTTCCACGTAAACACGAAATCGCCGCTTTCCTCCGCGACCACACAGAATGTAAAAAACGGATTGGTGGAAACGGCGGGATGCAGTTTTACGCAGAAGATCTCGCGTCCGTTGTAGGTGCAGTCGAAAGATTCGATGATGTGGCGAGCAATGGCGTTGCCCGTGTTGTCCAGCCGGTATCCCGACTCCATGGGATGTTGGACCAGGGTGCGGACCTCGATGACCTCTCCGCGTTTCGCGCTGGCCGGCATGCGCACCCGTCCCCGGCCCATTCTGCTCATAGCCCGCAGTCCGAACTGATCACTTCGATGTCTGCGGCGGCCGACCAGAACGAGCCGTCGCTCATTGCCGCGACTGCCATGATCTGTTGCGATGTCGCCATTCGCACGCGCGTCGCCAGAAACGCCTTCCCGTTGTAAGGCCCGAGTTTCGCGTCCAGGATGCGCGGCAGGTGGTTTTTCTCCGCGAACAGGTGGATGCGGCTAACGTGAGCCTGCTGCGTCATCGGACTGTCAACGCTGATCATGACCGGCACGACGTTGCCGTTCTCCGCTATTCGCGGAATCTCGAGCTTGACCTTGCCGCGCGCGATCGGCTGGTCGGCGAAAATCTCGCGCAATGCGGCGGTGATCTCGTCGGGGGTTGCGGTGGCGGGGCGAACGATCAGGAAGCAAGCGCCTGCCGCGAGTGCATGTAATGTGCGGCGGCGACTCGCTACGTGACTGTCGTGACTGTCGTGACTATCGTGACTGTCGTGTTTCGTGATCACAGGCTTTATGGCGCTTCCCGCCCCTTCGAATCACGATAGTCACGTCGTCACGACAGTTACGTGTTTTCTTCGAATCACGATCGTCACGTTCATCACGTCTTGTAAGAAAAACCATGATTCTTGAACGGCAGAGAACGCACGCGCTTCCCGGTTGCGGCGAAGATCGCATTGCCGAGCGCGGGGATCACCGCGCCGATCGGCGGCTCGCCGACCCCGCCCCAGAATCCACCGGTGGGCACGAGGATGGTTTCGATCTTCGGTGTTTCGGACAGGCGCAGCACCCGGTAATCGGAAAAGTTGCCTTGCTCGACGCGGCCGTCCTTGATGGTGATCTCCTCGTGCATGGCAGAACTCAAGCCCCAGATCACGCCGCCTTGCATCTGCGCGATCACCGCGTCCGGATGCACCACATAGCCGCTGTCGAGCGCGACGACGACGCGTTTGACTTCAATCACCGTGCCGTCCGTTACCGCGATCTCGACCACCGCAGCGGAGAAGCTGCCATAAGAATCGACCACCGCGATGCCCCGGTGAATGCCCTTCGCCGCCGGCTTGTCCCACTCGGCCGCTTTGACCACTGCCTCCATCACGCCGAGGTCCTTCTTGCCTTTCAGCAGCGGGCGTCGGAATCCGACCGGATCCTTGCCGGTGGCCTGCACCAACTCGTCGATGAAGCACTCGCGGAAGAACGGGTTGTGCGTATGCGCCACGGCGCGCCAGAATCCCGGCGGCACATGCGGATTGCGCATCGCATATTCGTCGGTGAAGTTCAATACCTGGTACGGATTGTCCTGGAAGCAGCGTACCCCCACCGGATCGATGCCGTTCTTGACGTCGGCGGGCCGCACCGTGACAAAAATCGACTGGTCCGCCTGGCGCACATGCCAGGCATTCCAGTTGCCGTCCTGGTCGAGTCCCGCGCGCAGCTTCACCACGGCCACCGGCCGGTAGCGGCCTTGTTTCATGTCTTCTTCGCGCGACCATTGCAGCCGGACCGGCACGCCGGGCATTTTTTGCGCGATCCACACAGCCTGTTTGGTGTATTCCTGATGGGGGCCGCGACGGCCGAAGCCGCCGCCCGCGTGCATCTTGTGCATGATCACGTTCTCCAGCGGAATGCCCGCGGCCTCGGATGCCGCCGCAATGGTGGCCTCGCCGTTTTGCGTGCCAACCCAGACCTCGACCTTGTCATCCGTCACGATCGCCGTCGCGGTCTGCGGCTCCATGGTCGCGTGGTTCAGATAAGGCGCGTGGTATTCCGCCTCGATCACCTTTGCCGCACCGGCAAGCGCGGCTTCTGCATCCCCATCCTTGCGCGCGACCGGAACGTCCTTCGCAGCGATCCCGGTGCGCATGAACTTCATGATGGAATCGCTGGTGACGTTGCCGTTCTCGCCCACGTCCCATTCCACCGGCAATTCCTTGAGCGCCTGGTTGGCTCGCCACCAGTTGTTGGCCACCACGGCGACCCAGTCTTCGCCCGCGACCACGCGTTTCAGGCCTATTGTGTCCTTGATCGCCGATTCGTCGTAGCTCTTCAGCTTGCCGCCGAATACCGGACACTGCACGATCGAGGCATGCATCATGTTCGGCAGGCGCACATCGGCTGCATAAATCTGCTTGCCGGTGGTCTTGTCGGCGATGTCGAAGCGGGCTGGCGAGGTGCCGATCAGCTTCCAGTCTTTCGGGTCCTTGAGTTTCGGTTCCTTCGGGACCGGGAGCCTCGCTGCGCTCGCCGCCATCTTGCCGTAGGTGGTGCTCTTGCCTGACGAATGCGAGATCACACTCTTCGCGGCCGTGCACTCTGCAGCAGGCACGCCCCACTCCTGGGCCGCCGCCGAAACCAGCATTTCACGCGCACTCGCACCCGCCTTGCGCAGGTACTCCTGCGATTCGCGAATGCCGCGGCTGCCGCCGGTGGACATCGATCCGAAAATGCGATTGCGCCTGATATGCTCGTTCACGTCTGCGTATTCCGGACGAACCTTGCTCCAGTCGCACTCGAGTTCTTCGGCCACCAGTTGCGCGAGGCCGGTGAAGGAACCCTGTCCGAGTTCTGAGCGGGCAATACGGATGACCACGGTGTCGTCGGGCTGGATCACGATCCAGTGCGTGACTTCGGGTGTGCCTGCGGCATCGGCGGCGTACACCGTACCCGTCAGATTGACGCCAATCATGAGGCCGCCAGAAACGGCGGCGGACTTGGTCAGGAAATCGCGGCGGGCGGGTTGGAATCTTTGCGTTTTCATCATCGCCCCCTCATGCCGTCTTCGCGACGAGATGGATCGCGTCGCGAACGCGCGCGTAGGTTCCGCAGCGGCAGATGTTGGTCATCGCCGCATTGATCTGTTCGTCCGTGGGATTCCTGGTTTCCCTCAGCAACGCGGCGGCGGCCATGATCATGCCGCTCTGGCAATAGCCGCACTGGGGAACCTGCAGCTTCACCCAAGCTTTCTGCAACGGGTGCGAACCGTCCTTCGAAAGGCCCTCAATGGTGGTGACCTTGCCTGTGACGGCGGAGGCCGGCATCACGCAGGAGCGCACCGGCTTGCCGTCGATATGCACCGTACAGGCACCGCACATGGCGATGCCGCAGCCGTACTTGGTCCCGGTCATGCCCAGCTCGTCGCGCAAAACCCACAACAGCGGCATTTCGTCTTCGACATTCACGCTCACCTGTTTTCCGTTAACGTTGAGAGTGCCCACAATGTGCTCCTGAAATGAATTTGTAGAAAAGTTCTGCGCAATCGGCGCTTAACGCGCGCAACCTGGTGTAAGCATAATCCCTTCACGCTCGCAGCGCATTCACCTCCCGGACGGGCAAGAGGTCGCGGCACCGCCCAGGGTTCCCGCAACGGCCGGCGAACCTGCCTTTCAAGACGATCGAAAGAAGCCGCGTTTGTTGCGAATCCGTGCCCCCTTTTTCGCCCATTTACATTTCGCTTAAACAGCCCCGTCCTGCATAATCACGCGTGATAACCAACCATCGTCAGCGGCTGACGCGCTGCGACAAGAAAACATTCCGGGAGGAAAACCACCATGGACGCGCGCTTCACGCCCGAGTTCCGGCGCAGGACGATTGTGAAGGTCTCTTGGCGGCTGTTGCCGCTGGTCGTAGTGGCGTATCTGGTTGCATACATCGATCGCACCAACGTCGCCTTCGCCGCCCTGACGATGAACAAGGATCTCGGCATCACCGCCTATCTGTATGGGCTGGGTGCGGGGATTTTTTTCCTCGGTTATGCATTGTTCGAAGTGCCGAGCAACATCGTGCTGGAAAAAGTCGGTGCGCGGTTGTGGATCGCCCGCATCATGATCACCTGGGGCATCATCTCCGGCCTGATGGCCGCCGCCACCGGGCCGATCAGTTTTCTCGTCCTGCGTTTCCTGCTCGGTGTCGCTGAAGCCGGTTTCTTCCCCGGCATGATCCTGTACTTCACTTACTGGTTTCCGGCGCAATATCGCGGGCGCGTGATCTCAACGCTGTTCATCGCCGTCCCGCTCGGCAATGCGCTGGCCTCGGTGGTTTCCGGCGCCGTTCTGGAAATGGACGGTTTCTGGAGCCTGCACGGCTGGCAGTGGGTGTTCATCATCGAAGCCTTGCCTGCGGTGCTGCTCGCCTTCGTCGTGCTGATGCTGATGACCGACCGTCCTGCGGTGGCGAACTGGTTGAATGCCGATGAAAAGGAATGGCTCGAAACGGAACTGAAGGCCGAACGCGCGAAGATCGAAACCGCCGGCAGCGTGACCCTGTTGCGCGCGCTGACCGATAGCCGCGTGCTGATCCTGTCCATGATTTATTTCACCAGCGTTGTCGCCAGCTACGGCATCACCTTCTTCCTGCCGCAGATCGTAAAGGGATTGGGGCACTCCAACTTCGTAACGGGACTGCTGACCGCGATCCCGTATGTGATCGGCGTGATCGGCCTGATTTGCTGGGGACATTCCTCGGACCGGCACAAGGAACGGCGCTGCCATCTGATCGCCGCCTCGACGGTCGCAGCTATCGGCCTCGCCGGCACGGCTTTCTTCACGGGTTCGGCTTGGGCGCTGGCCACGATGTCCATCGCGGCGGTCGGCCTCTACGGTTCACGGCCCTGCTTTTGGCCGATGCCGTCGCAATTTCTCACCGGTGCATCCGCCGCCGTCGGCATTGCGCTAATCAATTCGATCGGCAACCTCGGCGGCTATGTCGGGCCCTTCGTCGTCGGCTGGATCAAGGACAGCACCAATAGCTTCGAGATGGGCGTGTATTTCCTGGCCGGGTGCGCTTTACTGTCGGCGCTGATCACGTATGTCGCAAGACGGGCAACCGGCGCGATGGATCAGACGCTAGGGGCGAGGGTGGGCTAAGAGCAAGGACTCGGGACGCAGGACTCAGGACTCAGATAGAGGCGGAAGCGGGTTTGAGGGCACAGCGCTATGCGAAATACGCGAAAGCGCGCAAGAAACATAGGTAATTTCTCAATCGCCTTGCAACCGAGTCCTGAGTCCTACTTCCCGAGTCCTGCTCTTGCCCCGACCGGCGCCCCAAGCCCTGCCTTTTCCCCAATCCGAACGTAGAATGACCTTTCGAGGAGGAAAAAAGCCATGTGCCCGATCTGTTCGATGAACCGTCGCTTGTTCCTAAGAAAATTCGGCATTGGGGGTGCCGCCCTCGCCGGTACCGCGGCGCTCGGCGGCATGACCGCGCTGCTTGCGCCGCGCACGGCGAATGCGGCAGAGCCGGTCATCCTCGGCAGCGGCAACCACCGCTACCGCGTCGAGGAAGGCTGGGGGGAATTGCCGCCCGGATATCGTTACGACGACGCCGCCGCGGTCGTCGTGGACAAGAAGGACAACGTCTACGTGTTCTCGCGCGGTGGCCATCCCGTCATCGTGTTCGACCGTGACGGCAAGTTCCTGCGCTCGTGGGGCGAAGATGCCGGCTTCACCAATCCGCATGGCGCCGCCATCGGGCCGGACGGGCTGCTCTACCTGACCGACGATCATGGCCATGCAGTGCGCAAGTTCACGCTCGACGGCAAACTGTTGCAGACCATCGGCACGCCGAACGTGCCGGCGCAGCGCTTCAGCGGCGAACCGTTCAACCGCTGCACGCACACCGCGCTGTCTCCGCAAGGCGATCTGTACGTCTCAGACGGCTACCAGAATGCGCGGGTGCACAAGTATTCAGCCGATGGGAAACTGCTGTTCTCCTGGGGCGAGCCCGGCACGGCGCCGGGGCAATTCAACCTCGTGCACAACATCTGTTGCGACGACGACGGCTGGGTCTATGTGGCCGATCGCGAAAACCATCGCGTGCAGGTGTTCGACGGCAACGGCAAATACCAGGCGCAGTGGAACAACCTGATGCGGCCCTGCGGGCTGTTTGTCGCGCGCGGCAGCAGCCCGATGGCGGTTGTCGGCGAGCTCGGTCCGGAAACGGCTGCGACGCTGACGAAAGACGTGCCGAACCTCGGGCCGCGTGTGTCGATCGTCGCGAACTCGGGCAAGGTGCTCGCCTATCTCGGCACGCAGCCGGTCGGCGAAGGCGTCGGGCAGTTCATTGCGCCGCACGGGGTGACGGTCGATTCACACGGCGACATCTATGTCGCGGAAGTATCGAACATCTACTGGTCGATCCTGTTCGGCAAGAAACCCGACCACGACCTGAGGGCGTTCCAGAAACTGGTGAAGGTGGCCTGACGCCGGCGGCGCAACGGTCGCATGTTTCTCGGCGTCGATCTCGGCACGTCGGAGATCAAGGTTCTGATGCTTTCGGCTGTCCTCAACCGCCCGCCGCCCCTTGCGTATTCACATACAGCGCATACACGCTCTTGCTCGCCGCCATGAACAGCCTGTTGCGGGCGATGCCGCCGAAGCAAAGGTTCGCGCAGCGTTCCGGCAATGAGATGCGTCCGATCAGGCGGCCGTCGGGATTGTAGATGACGACGCCGTCGAGGTCCGCGTTGCCCATGCCCCAACCGAACCAGATGTTGCCGTCCATGTCGCAGCGCATGCCGTCCGGTGTGCCGGGACCGGCGTCGAGGAATTTGCGCTTGCGCGTGAGCTTTTTGCCGCCGTCGGTCAGGTCGTAGGCGTAGATGTTGCGCGGCGTGCTGCCGGATTCGACCAGGTACAGGATCGATTCATCCGGCGAGAAGCAGAGTCCGTTCGGGCGGTTGACTTCGCCCTCGACCACGCTCATCTCGCCGGTCTTGCCGTCGACGCGATAAACGTTCATCGGCAGTTCCTGTTTGGCGACATGACCCTCGTAGTTGCCGAGCAGGCCGAATGGCGGATCGGTGAACCAGACGGAGCCGTCGGATTTCACGACGACGTCGTTCGGCGAATTGAGGCGCTTGCCGTCGAAGCTGTCAGCGATCACCGAAATGCTGCCGTCGTACCCGGTGCGCGTCACGCGCCGCCCGCCGTGCTCGCAGGTCACCAGGCGCCCCTGCCGGTCGCGCGTGTTGCCGTTGGCAAAATCGGATGGTTTGCGGAAGATGCTGACCGCGCCGGTTTCCTCTTCCCACTTCATCATTCGGTTGTTCGGGATGTCGCTCCACAATAAATAACGTCCGTCGCCGAACCAGACCGGGCCTTCGCACCAGCGGAAGCCGTGCGCGATGCGCTCGACCGATGCCGAATTCACCCGGTACCTGGCGAAACTCTGGTCGAGGATATGGATTGCCGGGTCCGGGTAACGCTGGGCCGGTTGCCAGGGAACGACGTTTTCACTGCGCAGGTCGGGGGACGCCATGGGGGTTCTCGCTTCCAAATATCGATGTTGTTCCCGGCGAAGGATAGCAAAGGTTGACGGCGGCGCGCGACTGACAGCATCGCGGTGCTCGCCTCCGCAATTCAGGCTTCGCTCGGCATTTCGCAGACCTGGCTGTTCGGCGCATTTACCGTCGGGATGCTGGTGTCCGGGGCGGCATCGCCGCTGGCCGGCAGGCTGGTCGATGAACGCGGCGGAAGGAATGTTTTAGCGGCGGGCTTGCTGGTCGGCGCCGTTGCGTTTCTCGCGCTGGCGCGCCGCGGTCGGGCTGCGATTGGTCAACGCCGCGATGCTGCTCAGCGGAATGCAGATGAGGCTGGCATCCGCCGCCGCTCGCGCCGTAGCGGTGCGCGGGTGACTGTCGAATACCGAGAGCTCGCCGAAGAAAGAGCCGGCTTCGAGGCTGGCAAGAATGATCTCCTCGCCCTTGCAGGGCAGGACGATGTCGACGACACCGTCTTCCACGATGTAGAGATTCTCGGGCAGGTCGCCATGATTGAAAATGGTCTCCCCCCGCCTTGAAGAGCTGCCGCACTGCATCCTTGCGCAGGGGCTCGAGCTGGGCGTTCGGCAGATTGGCGAACAGCGGCACGCTTCCGATCTGATAGGTTTCGTCCATAATCCTGTCTCCCTAGGATCCGTTCGACCTTGTGGCGTATTTAACCACTGGCCGGGCACCGTTGTAAGACCGGCCCTGCGCCGCCCGCGGAAAAGGATCGCAACAAGCAGCATTGACGGCCAAAAAAGCAAAGAGACAACACGCGTCAAGGCGATGTTGTCTCTATTTTGCCCGGTACCTGGTACCGGGACTCTTCTAAATTCCGGGCCCCAGGTCCCCCGCTTTTACGCGGGCACTGCTCACTTCACCCTGCTGCGTGCATTCTGCGACCGGATTGCCTTGCGTCGTTCGTCACGGTTCTTCTTGTTCTGGACTGTCTTGGCAGGCGTATTTAGGCCGAATAACTCGACGGCCGGGGTAGCCTTCGCAGGCTTCGCTTCACTCATGGGATTCTCCTAAGATGGGTTCCGACTATACAGGGACGGTACCGGCAAGTCCGATTGGTGAAACAAAGGGTGAATGGTGGGGCCGGTGCTGCGTGCCGAGATAACGTGGCTCCAGCGCCCGATGACGCTTATATTGGCGCAATTGTCTAGGTCGACAGGAAAGTTCGATGCTCGGCCATGTTGCCAGCGGAAGCAAAAGACAAGACCCTCGATTGCCCCTCGGAGCCCAATTATGAACCCGCTTTCCACCCGCCTTGTCCGCTTGCTGTTCGTCCTGCTGCTGCTGCCCGGCGCCCTGGTCGCCGCCGGTACGGCAAGCGAAATCGCGATCCAGAATACCGCCATAGAGAAAATGCTCATGGAGGAGCTGTTCATCGATCGCGGCAGGTACAACCTACTCCAGGAAACCCGCTGCCAGTACGCCTACCTCGATTCCCCTACGGTCGCGATTTCACAAGGACGAGTGCGGATCAAGGTCCGGCTGAGCGGGAAGCTCGCCCTGGAAGTCGGTGACCAGTGTGTCGGTAGCGGGAGCGACGTCGTGCGGCTCACGGTGTCCGGCAAACCCACGTTCGCAGGTGAAAAGATCGGACTGACCGACATCCGGGTGGACGAGGTCTCCAACGAGGCCTATCGGGTGCTGCTTCAGCAATTCCTCGAAAGCGCGGTACCGAGGGCCGTGTCGATCGACCTGAGGCAAGGCTTGCAACGCATCCTCGCCGACCGGCAGGCCAAAGTGGAAGTGACGGTCAGCCAGCTTTCCGTCACCGAACTGAATGCAGAGAACAATGTCCTTCGCGCCCTGCTGACGTTTGCGCTTTCAGCGCGGTGATGAGCAATGGGAAATGAATGATGCGCAATGCGTGATGAGTAAGGGGTTAAGGCATGAAGACGTGAGATGAAGCAGGCAAGTCTCTCATGCCTCATCGCTCATCGCTTATTACCCATCGAGCTTCGCGTAAACAACCGGCATGAGGATTCCGAGAACAATCGCCACCACTGCCATGCTCAACCAGGACGCCGCGAGCATGGCAAGCGGAGCCAACAGGAAGATTGCCGCCAAGACCCAGGGCACCGGCGGAAACGGGCCCATATCCAAACCGAATTTTTCCGAAAGCCACACCGCGGCCACACCGCGCGCCGGCCGATGGCGATGGCCGAGTTCACGCGCCAGGGCCCGGCCTTCGATCCAGGAAAAAAAGAAGTACGCCTGGACGAAGAAGCTTCCGATCAACGCGACAGGCAATAACAGAATGCCCAAAAGAACAAGCAACGAGTGTCGATCGGCAAGAAACACCACGACGCCTATGGAACACGCAATGCCGATGACGACCATGACGAGGGTTGCCGCAATCACCAGCCGCATGCGTTCGTGCACGTAGAGCCGGATGCTGTCCACTTCCCGGAACCGGAGCGCGAGATCCTGCGCATTTGCCAGCGTCTCGAGGGGCAGGAAGCGTACGATCCAGTGCTGCTTGGGGCCTTGTCGGCCGGAGGTCGCCATGGCGTCAGATTGTCCCGAAAGAATCGGACCAATATACGAGACTTCGGCCAGGCTTGCCGCACTAATACTGTCGTCAACGTGCGACGCTTTTCGTTCTGAACACAAAGGCCTTCCGCAGCACGCCGCACCAGTCAATTTCCCAGCGAGTTCCCGAGTCTCGAAAGTTGCTCGTCGCGCATTCCGGTCAGGATGGACTCTCCGTCGGCACCGGCGCGGAACTCACCGTAGCGCGCCTTGCTGTACAAACCCGCATCGCCTTCCTGGAAGCGCAATGCCATGTAATCGCCCTGCATCAGCGACCTCGGGTCGATCGGCGCCGTCTGCAACAAAATCACGCTGCCTTCGGTCAATAATTTCTCGCGGCTGTAGATTTTTCCTTTCCTCTTTAAATCCCGCGCTTGCCAAACCCCGTTCGACTCGTCTATGTTGGCGCTTCCTTCCCCCGTTCCGACCAAGGAGACTTCCATGTCCATCGCACACCGTCTTGCATCGGGTTTTGCTATCGCGCTGTTCGCGATTTCCGTATTCGCCGCGGAATTGCCGCGCGCCAAACCGGAATCGGTCGGACTTTCTTCGAGCCGCCTGAACCATATCAACGACGTGCTCCGCGCCAAGGTCGATGCCGGCGAGATCCCGGGTTACGTCGCGCTCGTCGCGCGGCACGGCAAGGTGGCGTACTTCGAGGCCTACGGCATGCAGGACCCGACCACGAAAAAGCCGATGGCGATAAATTCCATTTTCCGCATTTATTCGATGACCAAGCCGCTCGCCAGCGTCGCGGCAATGATCCTAGTCGAGGAAGGGAAGATGAAACTCTCTGACCCGGTGTCGATGTACCTGCCGGAACTGGCCAACCTGAAAGTAGCCACCAATGCGGACACCGCCAAGACGCCCGCCGAAATCGAAACCAGGCCAGCGACGAATCCGATTCGTGTGCTGGACCTGTTGATGCACACCTCCGGATTGACCTACGGATTTTTCAAGGGCGTGCCCGGTGGCGGCGTTGTCGAACAGGCGTACATCGACGGCGGCGAGGGTGATCTGGACATCAGCAACGCGGAACTTGTCACGCGGCTGAGTAAATTGCCGCTGAAGTACGAACCCGGAACGACGTGGTGGTACAGCCGCTCCACCGACGTACTTGGCCGCGTCATTGAAGTCGTGTCCGGCATGACGCTTGGTCAATTCATCGACAAGCGCATTTCCAAACCGCTGGGTATGCCGGACACCGCCTTCAGCGTCGCGCCCGGCAAGACCGCGCGCGTCGCCCAACCCTTCCCCGCCGACAAGGAAGGCCTGATCCTGCTGTATACCGATCCGACCAAGCCGGTGAAGTTCGAAGCGGGCGGCCAGGGCCTTACATCCACCGCGATGGATTACGCGCGCTTCGCGCACATGCTGCTCAACGGCGGCGCACTCGACGGCAACCGCGTGCTCGGCAAAAAGACCGTCGCCCTGATGACCAACGACCAGCTTGCCCCGTCGATCAACCGCGGCGCCTTCTTCATCCCCGGCCAGAGCCACGGCTTCGGCCTGCTCGGCGGAGTCCGCACCGAAGGCCCACGCGCACCCGGCGTGCTGAACTCGATGGACGGCTCAGTCGGCGAGTTCTTTTGGGCCGGCTACGCCGGGACGTACTTCTGGGTCGATCCGAAGGAAGAACTGGTCGGCGTGTACATGATGCAGTCGGTGCAGCATCTGCTTTGGTACGCGACGATGTTCAAGACGCTGGTCGTGCAGGCGGTGGTGGAGTAGGAGGTTCGACGAGGAGGCCAATACGTCTGAACCTCGGAGCCCTCCTTGACGCCCGCGGCGTTTGTCGCCACCTGTATGCCCTTCAGTCCGGCAGATACTTCGAGGCCAGGTCGGAGAGCTTCAACTTCCCTCTTCCACCAGGATCATCGCCGCGGCGCTAGTGATCGGCTTGGTCATCGAATAGATGCGAAAGATCGAGTCCTGCGCCGTCGGCGTTTTCGTGTTTGGGTCCTGCACGCCGTACCCGTCGTAATAGACAACCTTGTTGTGCCGTGCGCCCAGCGCGACGTAGCCGGGAATTACTCCGGCGTCCACTTTCGCACCAAGGACTTTGCGGATGTTCTCGAGTCGGTCCGACGACAGGCCGACCGATTCCGGGTCTGCACGTGGAAGATCGGCGGCGAGTACGGAATAAGCAAATAACCAGAGAGTGAATGCGAAGGCGAAGCGGCGGACGAGGGACATGGCGGGCTCCGATTGGGTTGACGATGGAGCGGCAACCATAAACCTGAGCGGGGGGGCGGGACAATGGAAACCGGTGATGCGGTGCGTCAATGCGCTGGAGTGAAGCGGGGCAGCTTGCATTTATTATCGAGCTCACGCAAATCGCGCACTCGAACAAATCTGTATGTCGCGACGTACTATCTGTCGCGACGTACTATCTAGACAGTGACGATTTTTCCGTATTACATATGCATGTAATCTGAGCACTCAAAAACATGGGCGATGGTGATCCGAAATTTCTCACTTATTGAATATCGATCCTAATAGAGGCCTCCTGAAAGAAAAGATGATGGCCGCAAATTCGCAGCATCGCTTCACCTCCATTCGCTTCATTAACTTCAAGGCACTTAGAGACTATTCAGTCTCTCTGAGAGAATTCAATGTTTTGGTTGGGCCAAACAATTGTGGGAAGTCTACGGTACTTAGGCGGCGTAAATAAATAAAGGTACCAAGTAAGGATCACTTAGTCGTGGGCCTTATGACGTAGTTCTATCTCTCTTCATCACCAAGAGGGCCAATTTCACCCCCACCTTGTAAGCACCAGATTCTGCTTTTCCTCCGTGTCCTCTGTGCTCTCCGTGCCTAAAATGTTTACTCCGATTTGCGGTCGCGCGTAGGGTATCCGTGTTAGGTTTAATCCTTTTCTCTGCCACGGATGGCTTCTAACGTGCAAAAAAATAAGAGCGCCAACCGGCGCCCTTATTTTTCTACCTCAGTCGTAACCGCGTATCGCCCTACATCTCGCCCTTCTTTCTCGGGTGAGCCGCCATGTAGGCGTGGACCTCATCCATCGACACCGTGCCATCATGGACCGTGTCTATCGCATCGAAGTTCTTGGCCACCGGGGGCATGCTCTTCGCTTCATTTCTTGTCCAGCGTACCGTCGTTGTCCTTGTCGGCCTTCTTGAAGGCGGCGGCGCCCTTGTCATGCATGGCCTGGCTTTTGGTGGCCGATCCGTCCTTCGTGCCCATTTCGTCCTTCGCGTCGGGATCGCCCGCCCTCGACGTCGGAAGCAGAAAGCGTCTTGCCTTTTGTCTTACCGATCTGACGTCCAAAATCAAGCTATTTTTCAGTGAGGCGCCGAAAAATTCGCAGAATCTTGTCGTCCCCGTAGGACATCCCGTCCGCAGTAAACCGGAACTCTTGTGGTCCATTTGTGGCGCGCAGATGCACTTCGTTATTTTCAATCGTTGCGGCAAACGACCGCACTCCTTCAAACAGGAGCTTTTCCGAAACAGTCACGCCCGACGGTGTTTCCGTAATCCATGACTGACTCTCATAGCTGTACGAGAACTTGCCTGGTTCAAGGACGTAGTTGCCGAAACCAGCGATGGTTCTTTTATTCGTTTCCTGTCCCCGGTCATGACTGATGTACATGATCCGTCCATTCAGTAGCACAGTACGGCCATCGACCAATGGAGGGCGTACGACTTCTCCGTTCCGATGCCATTCCTGGAGTTCATAGACGCCTTCGAGACGCGCCTTCATGGCGTCAACGGTGGCCTCCTGCGCCTGTGCAATCGTGGCGCACCAAGCGACCGACATCGCGAAGAGAAACCGGAACACCGTACGTTGCGCCATCTTTTTCTCCTCTAAACGGATAACCGTTCGAATTCGGTGCGTCGATAGGCGTCAGTTGCAATGGAAGTCGGCTCAGCCCTCGCAATATAGCGTTCGCTTCCCGCGGACCGCCTATGTTCTGGGCCGCATTGGCAGGCTTCTTGATCACGCTTACCCCGCCGTATTCGGAAACCGGCACTGAACGTCCTTGATATCTGGTTGCGTCAGGCCTGCATAATTGCATAAAGAAAGAGCTGGCGTCGATCGGCGCCCGATTTCGTTTGGAATTCTGCGACGGAACCTACTCACGGTGTCCTGAAACCACGCTTCCATTTTGCAATTCCTCTCCCGATAATGATTTTGTCGTCCTCCGTGTCCTCCGTGTCCTCCGCGCCCTCTGCGTCTCTGCGTTGGGTGTAGGTGGCAATGCGGCGCTGCAACGCCCACGGTGGATTGATCCGTGTCCACAAGGACCTTTCGCCCTCGCACCCGGCGGAGTAGCATGCGCGCTGATACCCTACGTGCGCAGCACGTCGGAGTACCCTATTAGGTCGCCGGAACTATCCGACTAAAGACGACCCGGGTTCATGCCCCATCAATCGCCCAGAGGAGAATCACGCATGGCAGCCGCCGTCCCCCAGGAGTTCGAGAATGCGACCTTCCACAAGGTCGCCTACCGCCTCATCCCCTTCCTGTTCCTGTGCTACATCGTCGCCTTCCTGGATCGCGTCAACGTGGGGTTCGCCAAGCTGCAGATGGCGGGAGACCTCCACTACAGCGATGCCGTCTACGGCTTCGGCGCCGGCATATTCTTCATCGGCTACTTCATCTTCGAAGTCCCCAGCAACGTGATCCTGGAGCGGGTCGGCGCGCGCGTGTGGATCGCACGCATCATGATTACCTGGGGCCTCATTTCCTCGGCCTTCCTGTTCACGGGCGACATCCGCTGGGGCGCCATCGCGACTGCGTTTGCCAGCACCGACGCGGAGTTCAGTTTCTATTTCCTGCGGTTCTGGCTGGGCGTGGCGGAAGCGGGTTTCTTCCCGGGCATCATCCTGTACCTCACCTACTGGTTCCCCGGCGCGCGCCGCGCCAGGATGGTGGCGCTGTTCATGACGGCGATCGGCGTATCCAACGTGATCGGCTCGCCGGTGTCCGGCGCGATCATGCAATACATGGACGGCGCCTTCGGCTGGCGCGGCTGGCAATGGCTGTTCCTGCTCGAAGGCATTCCGTCGGTGATCATCGGTTTGCTCGTGCTCGTGGTGCTGCCAAACGGGCCAAAAGTCGCGAAGTTTCTGACTCCGGAGGAAAGAGACCTGATCGTGAAGCGCATCGAGGAGGATGACGCCGACAAGAAGCAACTCGCCGGCGAGCACAGTCTCCTCGGTGCGTTCAAGGACGGCCGCGTATGGGCGTTGTGCCTCGTCTATTTCTGCGGCGCCGTCACCTTCTATGCGGTCAGTTTCTGGATGCCGACCATCGTCCAGGAACTGGGTATCGACAAGAAGGATTACCTGAAGGTCGGGTTGCTGACCATGATTCCCTGGAGCGCCAGCATCATCTCGATGGTCTATTGGGGCGCCCACTCGGATCGAACCAAGGAACGCCGCTGGCATTCGGCCTCGGGGTTCCTCGTCAAGATGGTTGGCCTGCTGTTGCTTGCGCTGATGCCGCACTGGCCGATCATGTCGATGTTCGCGCTGACCCTGGTTACCATTGGATGGGGTGCGTACGTGGTGACGTTCTGGTCGCTGCCCACCGCCTTCCTCTGCGGCACCGCCGCGGCCGCCGGCATCGCGTTGATCAACTCGGTCGGCAACCTCGGCGGGTATTTCGGCCCCGACATGATCGGCCGCATTCGCACAGCGACCGGCGGCGCCTCGGAACCGGCGTTCTTCACATTGGCGGCGGTCGCGCTGCTGGGCGCCCTGATCATCCTGTTCCTGCCGAAGACCGAACGCAAAGCGGTGCCGAACGCGGCATGATTCGCGATAGCCGCGGGATAGCGAGCACCGTCCGACCGATTACCTGATGACTCCGCCCAACACGGAGATTCCGTGTTGGGCGTAATCTTTATCAACGGTGGATTTGCTCCGCTTCCCAAGCGCGCACCTTGACCCGAGCCGCATCGAAGACGCGTTCGGAGTTCTTCGCCTTGACCTTCACCGCCGTCCCTGCATCCAGCCTGTCCCACAACTTCTCGTATGCATCGAACGCCTTGAGATAGTCGGTCTGTGATTTCGGCGCGACGGTGTCGCTGCCGAACAGGAACCGGTCGGGATACTGGTTCAGCATTTTCACCCACGAATCCAGCGTTGCTTCGTCAGCCACGACCCACTTGGCCACTTCGTCCCAGGAGATGTCGAAGTTCACGTGCGAGTACTCGTCGCTGCCGAGCATTTCGCGCAGCAGCTCGACGTGATCCGCCGTCGGCTTCACAAACCGGCCCAGGCCGGTATGCGCCCAGATGATCGAAGTCGTCTTGTGCGCGCGGAGCACCGTTTTAAGGTCGTCGAAGTTCGCCGGCCGGCCGGGAGCGGGTCGCACGGTGTTGATGTCGTTATGGATGATCGCGACCAGGCCAGCTTCGCCCGCGAACGCCAGGACCTTGTCGAGCGCCGGGTTCAACAGGCTCGCGGTGTGACCCGCGACTTTTGCGGAAACGAATTCCTTGTGCACGGAAAACTCACCTATGCCGGTAAACACGCCCGGATACATCAGCAACACCCGGCGAATGTGATCCGCCGCGTACATGTCCGTCGGATTGAAGCCAGTGATCATCGGATCGAAGCGCTTGCGGTCTTCAGCCGGCAGCTTCAGGTACTGGTCCGCGATGATCGCGTCCGTGAATGAGTAGTAATAAAGCTCGGCGTCAGACAACAGGTAATAGTCAGGAGCGCGTTTGCCGGATTCGAAGTAATCCCATTTCTGCTGCAACGGAATTCCGAACACCGCCGCCCGCCCCGTCCTGTCACCCATGATCTTCAGGAACTCCGGCAAGGTCAGGCCTTCCTGGATGTAGTTGGTCAGGTGGAAGTGCGAGTCGTTGAAGTCATACGCATCGCCCCGGTTCGAAAACCCCGCGAGGACGAGGGCGAACGCAGCGGAAGTCAGCAGCGAATTGAATCTGTTCATCTCGTTTCCCTGGTGCGAAAAAAGTCAGGCTTGCGAGGATAACAGCATCGCCGAAGACCGATAAGACACAACTGTGTTTCAAATGCATCGCGGAGCGGATTTGAATCTTTCCGACACAGCGCAGAGCAATGCGCCTGGCGGAGCAAAAAAAGGCGCCTCCTGT
>JAYVMZ010000097.1:0-2626 GCA_043758735.1 Betaproteobacteria bacterium | reverse complement strand
GCAACTTCACAAACTACCGGGCAAGAATTCTGTTTCATTGTGGAAAGTTGAACTTGGCGATGCCCTAGAAAATCACAGTGAATTCACCGAAGCTCCATTCTGGGGGGCGGATGCGATGGACTTCGTCGAAGATTATCTCTCCGATCCCGGCATTATTGCCACGGCGGAAATGAAACGCGCGGCCAACCTGCCGGCCGGCGCATCGCGCAAGCGCGACTGATCTGCGCTCACGGGAGCGTACGGACCGTCAGGTTCAGCGCCGCTTGATGGGTAGTGTTCAATTCGCGGATGAAATCGCCATGATGGATCCGGCCGGGCAAGCAGGTGGCGGCGAATGCCGTCCAGACAGACGCTCGAATCCGCCGACATCCGATCCGCTGAAGTGTATGCCCGTTATGGCGCGCCCTCGCGTGCCGGTGGCAAGTTCAATTGCGGCTGGCTGGCTTGCGGAATACGGCTGCACTCATGGAGAGACCGCCCGACCCACCAAACCTTCCACCGGACAGACATCCGCCCGGGATCGGGATTAGTGCGAAAATCGGTCTTTCACGCCATGACCGGCAGCAGATGATCACAGAATCCCCCCGCGCACCCGATAACGCAGAATTGACGGAAACGAATCGCCGCTTCTACGACCCGCTGTGGCGCGATGCCCGTCTGGTCGAGCCGCAGCGTTTCAATACCTGGCCCCTGGTCAGCTCGCTGGTCGCGCAAGCGCATCCCCGACTGGAGGTGGCGCCCGGCCTGCGCCCGCGGCTGCCCGTCGAAGGAACGCATTTCGTCGACCTGAGCGAACCCGCGGTCGCGAAACTGCGTGCGCGCGCCGCCAGCGCCTCGCTCGGTTCGATCACGGCGCTGCCATACTCGGACGGAGCGTTCGGTCTCGTCTGCGCGGTGGACATCGTCGAGCATGTCGACGATGAAGACAGCGCCTTGTCCGAATTGTCGCGCGTGTGCGCGGCCGGCGGCGCCCTGCTGATCGCCGTGCCGCTGCATCCGTCGCGTTGGACGCCGTTCGACGACTTCGTCGGCCATTGCCGCCGCTACGAACCGCGGCGCCTGCTGGAAAAACTGGGCGAATACGGTTTCACGGTCGAGAGCAGTGCGGTCTACGGCATGCAGCCGAAATCGTCGCGCCTGCTAGATCTGGGCTTGTGGTGGCTGACGCATCATCGCCAACGCGCGATGTGGTGGTACAACCGTGTGATGATGCCGCTGGGCATTCGCTTCCAGAAAAAACTCGACCTGCAACCCGGCATGCTAGACGCCACGAACGTCGACGAAGTCTTGCTTGTTTGCCGTAAATCCTGAGCTAAACCTCTCCAGGTCAACTGCTCAGTAGATGTCGTACGCAGCTCAGTAGACGCCTGTCAGGCCTTACCAACAACCTTGCCGTAGGCGACCTCGATGTTGAGGCCGATGCGGTCGCGGTAGCGGCCGAGCGGATGTTTCGACATGCCCTGCTCATATTTGACGGCGAGGCGGTCGGGCAGCGTCTTCTTCATTTCGTCGAGGCTCGCGCCGTCGGCGTGGGCCGATTTGATGGCTGCGATCAGGTCCGCCATGTAGCCGCGGAAGAATGCCAGGCGTTCCTTCGGCAGCACCCCGCCGTGGCCGGGGATGATGTGCGTGAAATCGAATTTCTCCAGCGCATCCAGCGTGTGCACCCAGTCCTCGGGAAAGCCGTCGTTCATGTAGGGCATCCAGTCGATCAGCGCGTCGCCGGTTGCCACGACTTTTTCCTTCGGCAGATGGATGAATACGTCACCGTCGGTATGGCCGCGGCCAAGCAGCAGGATCTGGATCTCGCGTTCGCCGACTACCAGCGAAACTGTCTTGTCGAACGTGCGCGTCGGCAAAGCGGGTTTGAAATTTGCCAGCTCCTCCCTATAGGCTTGGGTCTGACGCAGGTTGGATTCCAGGCGCATCTTCTGCGCTGGATCGGTCGCCGACGCCAGGTCGTTGCCGAGTTGCTCGATTTCCTTTGGCAGCATCTCGCGCTGTATGTCCACGTTGGGAATGCCGCCGTTGCCGGCCCCCGGACGCGTCAGGTTTTCCAGCGTGCGCTGCGAGGCGATGATCTCAAGATCCGGGTAGGCTTCCTTGTAGGTTTGATTGCCTTGCCAGTGATCCCAATGGAAATGCGTGTTGATGACGCGCTTGATCGGTTGCTTCGTAATCGACTGGATCTCGCGGTAGAGGGCGAGCGCGGCAGACGGCTTGGAATGCGAATCCACGACCACGACCCCATCGTTTGTCAATATCACGGCGGCATTGCAGTTGACCTTGTAACGCGGTGCGGCGATCGCCGCATAGATGCCGTCCGCCACCGGCTTGAGCTCGAACAACTCGCTGCCGGCCGTCGGCGCGTCGGCGGCCATCGCACAGCAGGGATGGAAATGATCCAGTGCCTGCACAGCAGCCAGCGCCGCACCAGAACCGATCAGAAAATCACGCCGCGTCCAGGACGAACTCATGCCTCCTCCCCATTGTTTTTGTCGTATTGAAAAACAGCTTACATCAATGCGGCTATCATTGCCGGCACGACTTCCGCGCAACTGCTCACCCAAACGCGCTCACCGCAGAGGACGCGGATACCCGACGTGCTACGCACGTCGGGTATCCG
>JAYVMZ010000096.1:0-17006 GCA_043758735.1 Betaproteobacteria bacterium | reverse complement strand
TACCCAGCGCAGCATCTACAAAGTCAACGATGTCCGCCTGCTGCCGGCGCGGGAATTTCCTTCCGACGACGCCGCCCGCACAGCCTTCCGCGTGCGCTTTCGTGAAAAATTTGAAGGGGACCCGTCGAAAAGCCGGCTCTACAAGGACGTCAGCCAGGGCTTCCTGCCGGCGGGCATTGAATACTACCTGCCGCTGTTTTTCGACCAGACGGCTACGTTGTTCGATTATCTGCCACCAGGCACGCATGTCTGCCTGCATCACGCGGTGGCGCAAGCCGTCGGTCAGTTCTGGACCGATACGCAGTCGCGCTACAACCTGTTGCGCGGCGACCCTGATCGTCCGCTGCTGCCGCCTGCCGACCTTTTCCTGCGTGAGGACGAATTCTTCGCCGGACTGAAACCGTTTTCCCGCATTGAATTGATGGCCCCCGGCGCGGCCGTGGAACCGGCGTTGTCGCCCGCGACGGGACCCTTGCCGCCGGTGGGAGTCGATCGCCGCGCGGCCAATCCGCTTGTCGCCATGACTTCGTTCTGCGAAGGCTTCGCGGGGCGCGTTCTGCTGATCGCGGAAAGCCTGGGACGCCGCGAGACGATGCTCGGACTGCTGCACGAGTATCAGGTGCGGCCGGTGGTCTGCGAATCCTGGTCCGCCTTTGCGCAATCGGCCGAACCGCTGATGCTGACGGTCGGCCCCCTGCACGCGGGATTCATCGATATCGACGCCCGCATCGCGATCATCACCGAGAACGAGCTCTATCCGTCGCAGGTGCGCACGCGCACGACGCGCGATCGCCGCACTGCCGCCGAAGGCATGCTGCGCGATCTTTCCGAGGTCAAGGTCGGCGACCCCGTCGTGCATTCGCAGCATGGCATCGGCCGCTACCTCGGTCTCGCCACCATGGACCTTGGCGATGGGGAAACCGAATTCCTGACACTCGAATACGAGGCCGGCGACAAGCTGTATGTACCGGTATCGCAACTGGCCGTCATCAGCCGATACAGCGGCGCTTCGGAAGAAGCGGCGCCGCTGCACAAGCTGGGCAGCGGGCAATGGGAAAAAGCCAGGCGCCGCGCCGCCGCGCAGGTTCGCGACACGGCGGCGGAATTGCTGAATCTTTATGCGCAACGCGCATTGCGCCAGGGCTATGCGTTCAAACTGAAGCCCCACGATTACGAAGCCTTCCGGGAGGGCTTTCCCTTCGAGGAAACCGCGGACCAGGCCGCAGCCATCGATGCCGTGATCGGCGACATGCAGAGCGGCCGGCCGATGGATCGCCTGATCTGCGGCGACGTCGGCTTCGGCAAGACCGAGGTCGCCCTGCGTGCCGCATTCGTTGCGGTGGCGGATGGCAAACAAGTGGCGGTGCTGGTGCCGACCACCCTGCTCGCCGAACAGCATTTCCAGACCTTCTCTGACCGTTTTGCCGACTGGCCGGTCAAGATCGCGGAGCTCTCGCGTTTCCGCTCGGCCAAGGACACAACCGCCGCGTTGGCAGGCCTGGCGGAAGGTAAAGTCGACATCGCCATCGGCACGCACAAGCTGCTCTCGCGCGGCGTAAAGTTCAAGAACCTGGGGCTGACCATCATCGACGAGGAGCACCGCTTCGGCGTGCGCCAGAAGGAGCAGCTCAAGGCGTTGCGCGCGGAAGTGGATGTCCTGACGCTGACGGCCACGCCCATTCCGCGCACGCTGGCAATGTCGCTGGAAGGCTTGCGTGACTTTTCAGTCATCGCCACCGCGCCCCAACGTCGGCTGGCCATCAAGACCTTTGTTTCCCCGATCGGCGACGGCCTCATTCGCGAAGCGGTACTGCGTGAACTCAAACGCGGCGGCCAGGTGTACTTCCTGCACAACGAGATCGATTCCATCCGTCACATGGAGGAACGCCTGGCCAAGCTGCTTCCGGAAGCGCGCATCCGCATCGCGCACGGTCAGATGCCGGAACGCGAACTGGAACTGGTCATGCGCGACTTCTACCAGGCGCGCTTCAATGTCCTGCTGTGCACGACCATCATCGAAACCGGCATCGATGTGCCAACCGCCAACACCATCATCATGAATCGCGCCGACAAGTTCGGACTGGCGCAACTGCATCAGCTGCGCGGACGCGTCGGCCGCTCCCACCATCAGGCCTACGCTTACCTGCTGACCCCCGAAGAAGACGCGGTCGGTGGACAGGCGAAGAAACGGCTCGAGGCCATCCAGATGATGGAAGAACTCGGATCCGGATTCTACCTGGCGATGCACGACCTGGAGATCCGCGGTGCCGGCGAAGTGCTGGGCGAATCGCAGAGCGGCGAGATGCAGGAAGTCGGTTTCGCGCTCTACGCCGAAATGTTGAATGCAGCAGTCAAATCGCTGAAGGCTGGCAAAGAGCCGGAACTGTCGGGAAACTTCAATCTCGGCACAGAAATCAGCCTGCATTCACCAGCTCTGTTGCCCGAGGGCTATTGTGCCGACATCCATGAGCGCCTGGTGCTGTACAAGCGGCTGGCCAATTGCGAGACACTCGAAGAGCTGGGAGCAATGCATGAGGAACTCATCGACCGTTTCGGGCTGCCACCGGAACCGGCGAAATGCCTGCTGGAAACCCACCGCCTGCGCATTGCCTCAAAGGCCTTCGGCATCGCCCGCATCGACGCGGGGACGGATACGCTGATCCTGCAATTCATTCCCAACCCGCCGATCGATCCGTCGAAAATAATCCGGCTTGTCCAGACCCGCAAGAACTTCAAGCTAAGCGGGCCCGACCGCCTGCGCATCGAGGCTGCCATGCCCGACGTAACGGCACGGACGGCGCAGGTGCGCGCGGTGCTGAAGGAACTTTCCTAGGGGAAAATCTGGCGCCGGAAACGGGGCTCAGTCCCACCTGTTGTCGCGAACATACACCTTGCCGTCCTCGACTTTGACGGGGAATGTCGCGGTAGGCTCGTAGGCCGGCGCGGATAGCGCTTCGCCCGTTCTGACACAGAAACGCGCGCCATGGCGGGGACAGACGATTTCGTCGCCCTCGATCGGCTGGCCGCTGGTCAGCACCGTGCCGTCGTGGGTGCAGATATCTTCTATGGCGTAGAACTCGCCGTTGACGTTGAACACGGCGGCGATGCTGTCATCGAGATCGACCGTCTCGTAGTGGCCGGGCTTGATGGCCGCGGCTTCGGCGACGAAGATCCAGTCAGCCATGAACGACAGTGAATGGTGATTGGTGAATAGTGATTGGCAGTAATCTGGCCATGCTTTTTCTCTTACTAATCACCATTCACTAATCACCGCCGTTAAACGGCAATCACTTCCATCTCGGGATCGATGCGGCGGACCAGGCCTTCGATGCCGGCCAGCGTGCCGGAGATAGAACTCGGGCAGGTGCCGCAGGCGCCCTGGTAGTGGACTTTCAGCGTGCTGCCTTCCAGCCCGACGACATAGAGGTCGCCGCCATCGCCCTGCAGGAAGGGCCGAACTTCTTCGTCGAGCAATTCGTTGATCTGTTCGAGCTTGAGCTTGTCGCTGTCGGATAGCGCAGCGCCGCCGCCCTCATCTTTCGCCAGCCAGGCTGCCGCCTCGGCAAATTCCTCCGAAGCTTTTTCGGCGGCCGGGGCCTCGCGAATCGGCGTCGCCACTTCGCGCAACAGGTTCTGCCAGTCCGCCTCGCCGTCCTGGGTGACTGTAATCCAGTTGTCGATGTAGAACACATTGGACACGTGCGGGATGGCGAACAGCTTCGTGGCTAGTTCGTCGCGTTGGGCCTGCTCCGCGCTCTCGAACGAGCGCGCCAGACCATTGGTCAGCGGCTCCTTGAGGACGAACTTGCGCGCGTTCGGATTGGGCGTGTATTCGAGATCGGCGATCTTGGGCATCAGCGTTCGGTTGCGACCGGATCGCGGTCGCCTTCGGTGGAAATGGTTGATTCGGAATTCAGTGCGGCGTGCAATGTGTGCCAGGGCAGGATTGCGCACTTCACGCGCGACGGCAGGTCGCGCACGCCAGCGAATACGCTGAGGCGTCCGAGGTGGTTCGGCTGGCTGCCGGTATCCAGCTTGCCGGTGGCCATGTCGCGGAACTCCTGGATCATCTGCTCCGCCTCCTCCACGCTCTTGCCCTTCACGTTCGTAGTCATCATTGACGAGGAAGCCTTGCAGATCGCGCAGCTCTCGCCTTCGAAGGCGATGCTGCCGACCTTGTCGCCATCGAGTTTCAACGACAGCCAGATACGGTCGCCGCACAGGGGATTGAGGCCTTCGGCCTGGTGGCTCGCGTCAGCGAGCTTGCCCCAGTTGCGCGGCTTCTTGTTGTGATCGAGGATCACTTCCTGGTAGAGGTTCTTGGAATCCATGGCCGGCTCGATCGGATGGGCTTCAACCGAATATTTTGCGGACCTTGTGGATGCCCGTCACCAGCGCATCGACTTCCGACATGGTGTTGTAAAGATAAAAGGAAGCACGGGCAGTTGCCGGTATACCGAAACGTTGCATGACCGGCTGCGCGCAGTGGTGTCCAGTGCGCACCGCGACGCCGTCCTCATTGAGGATGGTGCCGACGTCGTGCGGATGGACGCCTTTCATGGTGAACGACAGCACGCCCGCCTTTTCCCGCGCAGTACCGACAAGGCGTACGTCGTTCAATTCCTCGAATGCTTCTGTCGCATAGACGATCAGGTTGTGTTCGTGCGCGGCAATCCTGTCCATGCCCACGCTTTCCAGGTAATCGATGGTCTCTCCCAAACCGATCCCGGCGGCGATCGGCGGCGTTCCAGCTTCAAACTTGTGCGGGATTACGTTGTAGGTCGTCTTTTCAAAAGTCACCGACAGGATCATGTCGCCGCCGCCCTCGAACGGTTTCATTTTTTCGAGCAGGGCCGCTTTCCCGTAGAGAATGCCGATGCCGGTCGGCCCGCACATCTTGTGGGCCGAAAAAGCATAAAAGTCGCAATCGAGATCCTGCACATCCACCTTCATGTGCGGGATCGCCTGCGCGCCGTCGAGCAGTACGGGCACACCATGCTCGTGCGCCGTGGCAATCATGTCCTTGACCGGATTGATGGTGCCCAACGCATTGGAGACATGGGTGATGGCGACGAGCCTGGTATGGCTGTTGAACAGCTTGCGATATTCGTCGAGCAGCAGTTCCCCGGCGTCGTTGCACGGGATGACGCGCAGGTTCGCGCCCTTTTCTTCGCACAGCATCTGCCAGGGCACGATGTTCGAATGGTGCTCGAGCTGGGAAACGATGATTTCGTCGCCCGCCCCAATGAACGCCCGGCCGTACCCGTGCATCACCAGGTTCAACGAATCCGTGGTGCCGCGTGTATAAATTACTTCGCGCGCCTCCTTCGCGTTGATAAAGCGCTGGATTTTGACACGTGCGCCCTCATAAGCCGCCGTCGCGGTTTCCGACAGATAGTGCACGCCGCGATGGATGTTGGCGTGCTCCGCCGTCTGGTAGCGCACCAGGCGGTCGATCACCTGCTGCGGCATCTGACTGCTGGCGGCGTTGTCCAGGTACACCAGCGGTTTGCCGTTGACTTTGAGTTTCAGGATCGGAAAGTCGGCGCGGATGCGCTCGACGTCGAATGCGCCGTCAGGCTTGATCGCATGGAGGACGGAACTGCTGGCGTTCATGCTGTTTCTTTCGTCTGTGTTTGTTCGAGGACGGTTCTTTCCAACCGGTCCACCAGGGACTTGACCGGAATGCGTTCAATGACCTGGGCTGCAAACGCGTAAGTCAGCAGGTTGCGCGCGGCGGTATCCGATAGCCCGCGGCTTTTGAGATAAAACAGTTCTTCGGCTTCAATCTGGCCGACCGTGGCACCGTGGGCGCACTTGACGTCGTCGGCGAAAATTTCCAGTTGCGGCTTGGTATCGACGTGCGCCTTGTCGGAGATCAGCAGGTTGCGCGACTGCTGTCCCGAATCGGTCTGCTGGGCGCCTTCGCGCACCAGGATCTTGCCGTTGAATACCGCGTGCGCGCCGCCGCCGACCACCGTCTTGTGCAGTTGGCGGCTCTGTCCATGCGCGTGCGCATGGTCGATGCTGCTGTGCATGTCCGCCAATTGCCGGCCGCCGATCAGCGCCAGGCCATCAATCGAGAACTCCGTACCCTCGCCCGCCTGCACGATCGACAGATTGTGCCGGGATATGCGCGCGCCCAAAGCAACCGTCCAGGTAGCGTAATACCCGCTGCGATCCACCCGGACCGAAGTATTGGCGATATGGAAGGCTGTTACCGCTTCGCGCTGCAACTTGACGTGGGAAACTCGGGCGTTCCCGGCGACGTAGAACTCGCTCACCGCATCGGTCAGATAGGCTCCTTCGGCCACGCTGACAAAATCTTCCACGACGGTGCATTGCGCCCCGGTTTCGGCAACAACGAGCACCCGGGGATACGCCGCGCTGTCCTTTCGGGTCGCGACGAACAGCAGGTGGATCGGCGCGCTCACCACTCTATCGCGGGCAACATGGACAACGGCGCCGTCGCGCAGGAAAGCGGTGTTGACCGCGGCGAACGCATCATTGTCGATCAGGGCAAGCTTTGCCAGATGCGCTTCCAGCATAGCGTCGGAAGCTTTCGAAACGTCGGCGATGTTGCCGACCGTCACGCCCTCATTCGCCGCTACACGCGACCGCTCTGCCGAATAACGTCCGTCCACGAAGACCAGGCGGGTTTGTGCTTCGGGAAGCGCGAAAGCATCCAGTTGCGATTTATCCAGATTGCCAGTGCCTGAAGCAGGCTGGAAAGGAATCTTGTACAGCGGCGACAAGTCGGTGAAGCGCCATTCTTCCTCGCGCATCGTCGGAAAGGCCAATTCATTGGCACGTTCGACCGCCCGCATGCGCAGCGCGCGCAACCAGCCGCTGCCCGCATCCGCAACCGCCTCGCGGCCCGCCAGCAGACTGTCCAGATAGTCGTTGCGGTTCTCTACACGCATCACGCCGCCTTGCCCTTGAATTCAGCGGCCACCCAATCGTAGCCGCGGGATTCGAGCTCCAGCGCCAGGGACCTGTCGCCGGTCTTGATAATGCGGCCGCCTTCCATCACGTGCACATAATCCGGCTCGATGTAATTCAGCAGCCGTTGATAGTGCGTGACCAGCACGAGGCCTATTTCCGGCGTGTGCAGCTTGTTCACCCCGTTGGCGACGACGCGCAGTGCATCGATGTCCAGGCCAGAATCGGTTTCGTCGAGGATCGCGAGCTTGGGCGCGAGCAGCGACATTTGCAGGATCTCGTTGCGCTTTTTCTCGCCGCCGGAAAATCCGGCATTGACGCTGCGATCGAGGAAAGCCGGATCCATTTCCAGCAGCTTCATTTTTTCGCGCACGAAATCGTCGAACTCCAGCGGATCGAGTTCATCCGCGCCGCGGGCGCCCTGCACGGTGTTGTAAGCCAGGCGCAGGAAGGAGCTGTTGGTAACTCCCGGCACTTCGATGGGGTACTGGAAGCCGAGGAATATGCCCGCGCGCGCACGTTCTTCCGGCGTGAGTCCGAGCAGATTCTTGCCTTCGAACAGGACTTCGCCGCCCGTGATCTGGTAGGACGGGTGGCCGGACAGGACCTTGGCGAACGTGCTTTTTCCCGAGCCGTTTGGCCCCATGATGGCGTGCACTTCGCCCGCACGCACTGTGAAATTGATGCCCTTGAGGATGGCCCGCCCATCGATCTTCGCGGTGAGTTCGCGAACCTCCAGCAGGACCGGGGCGTTATTCCTGATCATCCGACGCTTCCTTCCAGTTTGAGGCCGAGCAGCTTGGTCGCCTCGACCGCAAACTCCATCGGCAATTGCACGAACACATCCTGCACGAAACCGTTGATGATCATCGAGACCGCATCCTCGGCGCCGATGCCGCGGCTGGCAAAATAGAACAACTGGTCTTCGCCGATTTTCGACGTCGATGCCTCGTGCTCGACTTTCGCCGTGTTGTTGTTGACCTGGATGTAGGGAAAGGTATTCGCGCCGCACTTGTCGCCGATCAGCATGGAATCGCATTGCGAGAAATTGCGCGCACCCTCTGCTTTGGCACCGATTTTCACCAGGCCGCGATAGCTGTTGTTCGATACGCCCGCGGATATGCCCTTGGAAATGATCTTGCTGCGCGTGTTCTTGCCGATGTGGACCATCTTGGTGCCGGTATCGGCCTGCTGGTGATGGTTGGTCAGCGCGACCGAGTAGAACTCGCCCACCGAGTTGTCGCCCTGCAAAATACAGGACGGATACTTCCAGGTGATCGCCGAACCGGTCTCCACCTGGGTCCAGGAGATCTTCGAATTCACGCCTTTGCACAGGCCGCGCTTCGTCACGAAATTGTAGATGCCGCCCTTGCCGTTCTCATCGCCCGCGTACCAGTTCTGCACGGTTGAATACTTGATCTCGGCATTGTCCAGCGTCACCAGCTCGACCACCGCCGCGTGCAACTGGTTGGTGTCGAACTTCGGCGCCGTGCAGCCCTCCAGGTAGGAGACATGCGCGCCTTCTTCGGCGACGATCAATGTGCGTTCGAACTGGCCAGATTCCTGGGTGTTGATGCGGAAATAAGTCGACAACTCCATCGGACAGCGCACGCCCTTGGGAATGAAACAAAACGAACCGTCGGTGAATACCGCGGAGTTGAGTGCGGCATAGAAATTGTCACCCGCCGGCACCACCGTGCCGAGATACTTTTGCACCAGGTCCGGATGGTCTTTCACCGCTTCCGAGAACGAACAGAAGATCACGCCGACTTCGGCAAGTTTCTTCCGGAAGGTCGTGGCGACCGAGACGCTGTCGAAAATCACGTCCACGGCCACGCCGGCAAGGGCGGCGCGCTCGTTCATCGGCACGCCGAGCTTCTCGAAGGTGCGCAGCAGCTCCGGATCGACTTCGTCCATCGAGGCGAGTTTTTTCTTCGCCTTCGGCGCGGAGTAGTAGCTGATTCCCTGAAAATCGATTCTCGGATACTTGACGTTTGGCCAGGTCGGCTCGGCCATCGTCAGCCAGTGACGATAGGCCTTCAGCCTGAACTCTAGCAGCCATTCCGGCTCGCCCTTCTTGTCCGATATGAGCCGGATGACGTCTTCGCTCAATCCCTTGGCGACGACGTCCGATTCGATGTCAGTCACAAACCCGTGTTTGTAGGGTTGGTTGACCAGATTCTGGATGACTGCGCTCACTCGCTGCTCCCGCTACGAATCAGATTGACGAATCAGACCTTGGCGACGGTGAAACTCTCGCCGCAACCGCACATCGCGGTGGCCTTCGGATTCTCGACCTTGAAGGATTCGTTGAGGCCTTCGCGCGCGTAATCAAGCACCGACCCGTCGATGAACTCCAGGCTCTTCTTGTCCACTACGACCGTGACGTCCCTGGTTTCGAATAACTGGTCGTCGGCATCGACTTCGTGAGCGTAGTCGAACGTGTACGCCAAGCCGGAGCAGCCGACCGTCTTGATGCCGAGACGCAGGCCGATGCCGCCTCGCTTCGCGAGTGCATTGCGAATGTGTTTTGCCGCGTTTTCAGTAACCGTTATCGCCATCTGAATCGTCTCCTTGCCTTGTTACATTCATTCTGGGATGCGTCAGACGGCAATGGCCGTCAGGCGCCGCAGCCTGGACACCGTCGAGCCCAGTGCCTGCAAAAAATCCCGGACCTCACCTGCGGTGTTCCGGGCCCCGAAGCTGACCCGCACCGCACCGCGCGCTAGTTCTGGCGCCACGCCCATTGCGAGCAGCGTCGCGCTCGGTTCTGTGCTGGTGCTGGAACAGGCTGCTCCGCTTGCAACCGCGAATCCAGCCTTGTCGAGTTCGATCACCAGCGTCTCGCCGTCAATGTCGGGAAAAGCAAAATATGTGGTGTTCGAAATACGCTCTGCGCCGCGTCCGAATATTCGAGCACCCAGAGCCGCCGCGCCCTGCTCAGCACAATCCCGGAGGTCGCGCGTACTTCTGGCGATCGCATCCATACGCCGGGCAGCCAGTTCGCAGGCGGCACCAAAGCCCACGATCGCCGGCACGTTTTCCGTTCCGGAACGCATTCCGCGTTCGTGGCCACCGCCATGGATGATCGGCTTCAACTCGAGGCGCTTGTCCACCACCAGCGCGCCGATCCCTTTGGGCCCGTAAATCTTGTGCGCCGACAACGTCATCGCGTTCACGCCAAGCGCTTCGAAATCCACCGGAATCTTGCCCAACGCCTGTACCGCATCGGTATGCATCCAGGCGCCCTTTTCCCGTGCGGGTGCGGCGATGTCCGCCACCGGCTGGATCACGCCGGTTTCGTTGTTCGCGAGCATGACCGACACAAGATTGGCCGGCTCCGCCAATGCGGCTTGTGCCGCGGCCACGTCGACTCGTCCCTGATCGTCCGTTGCAAGTTTTTGCAGCTTCCAGCCCTGGCGCGCCAGATCCTGCGCCGGCTTCGCCACGCAAGGATGCTCGATCGCGCTGACCAATATCCTCCCGGGCTTCATATATGCCGCCGCGCCGCGAATAAACAAGTTATTCGCCTCCGTCCCGCCAGACACGAACACCACTTGCGCGGGTTCCACATTCACCATCCCGGCGATTTGCTCGCGCGCCTTGTTGACCGCACGACGCGCACGCGTGCCGAAATCATGGCGGCTCGAGGCATTGCCGTACTCTTCCCGCAGGAAAGGCAGCATTTCGGCGAGTACGCCCTCATCCAGCGGCGTGGTCGCGTTATGGTCGAAATAGGCTTGCATGGCCCTGCCCATCACGCCGCCGCCGGCTCCTTCGCCTTGGCGGCGATCGGCCGGTTGTCATGTATTTGCACGACGGCCACGTCACCTGATTTTTTCAGCTGCTTCGCCACCAGTTCGGAAAGCTTCACCGCACGCAAATATTCAAAGATGTGCTTGTTCAGGTCCGTCCACAGATCGTGGGTAATGCACTTCCTGTCGTCCTTGCAGTTTTCCTTGCCGCCGCATTGCGTCGCGTCGATCGGTTCGTCCACCGCGATGATGATGTCGGCAACCGAGACCTGGTCGGTCGCATTGGCCAGGTTGTAGCCGCCGCCGGGTCCGCGCACGCTCGTCACGAGCTCCCTGCGGCGCAATTTTCCGAACAATTGCTCCAGGTAGGAGAGCGATATCTTTTGACGCTCGCTGATGTTAGCCAGTGTCACCGGTCCGGAGCCGTTGTTGAGCGCCAAATCGATCATAGCCGTCACTGCAAAGCGTCCTTTAGTTGTCAATCTCATGGTCGCCTCTGCTTAATTAGTCAATAAATACAGTTGAGTAGAAATCCTACTAAGTTGATCAAGTATACCCAAACCCGACTGGACTAGTCAACTATACGATTGAGGTAAGTCGGGTCGAACTTGTCTGCGGTGGCGCGGGCATCTTCAACTTTGACGCCCAGGCGGGAGAGCTGTTCGAGGATGTATTCGAGGCGCAGGTCGGTCGCGGCGCAGTGATCGATGATGCCATGGATGGCCTTTACCACGGGATCATTTGCATCCGCGCCGATGCCATAGGCTGAAAAGCCCATTTTCGCGGCGCTTTCCTCGCGAGCGCTCTTCGTCTCGTCGTCGAGAATGCGCGCGGGTATGCCCACTGCGGTGGCGCACTCGGGGACGTCTTTCACCACGACTGCGTTGGAACCGATCTTGGCGCCTCGGCCGATGGTGATTGGACCGAGGATCTTGGCGCCCGCGCCGACGACCACGCCGTCACCGAGCGTCGGATGTCGCTTGCCCTTGTTCCACGAGGTGCCGCCCAGCGTAACGCCGTGATATAGCGTGCAATCATCACCGATGAGCGCGGTTTCTCCGATCACGACACCCATGCCGTGATCGATGAAAAAGCGCCTGCCGATGATGGCGCCGGGATGGATTTCGATGCCCGTCAGCCAGCGGCCGATGTGCGACAGGAAGCGCGCGAGCCATTTAAGGTTCCAGCCCCACAACCGGTGCGAGACCCGGTGAAACAGCAATGCGTGAAAACCGGGATAACAGGTGATGACCTCCCACGCCGTGCGTGCAGCCGGATCCCGATCGAACACAACGCGTATCTCTTCCCTGACTCGGTCGAACATAAAAACCCTTTTATTACTGTGAGTTGGAATACGACTATTTTACTCAACTTTCGACTTTATCGCGCTCAGGAAGCCACGCAGGATGTTGATTTCTTTTTTCTCCAAGCGGGCACGGGCGAACATGCGGCGCATGCGCTGCATCAGGCGCTTGGGCTCTTTTGGATCGAGAAAACCGGTTGAATAGAAGCTGTCTTCGAGCTGCCGGAAAAAACCTTCCGCCTCATCGAGGGTAGCCAGGTCGGAAGGTTGTTGCGCATAGATCTGCTCGCCGACGGCGCTCATACGCAACTCATAGGCAAACACCTGCACCGCCTGCGCAAGGTTGAGCGAGGAGTACTCCCAATTTGTCGGAATGATGCCGATCAACTGGCACCGGCTGACCTCCTCCGTCGTCAGACCGGCGCGTTCGGTTCCAAATACGATCGCCACCTCTGCGCCGCCGTTCGCCTCCGCCAACACGCGGCGGCTCGCCTCCCGGCAATCCACTACTTCGTGCGCCAGATCGCGATGCCGGGCCGTTGACGCCACCGCCAATACCGTCCCCGCCAGCGCTTCATCCAGGCTTTCGCACAGAACGGCGTTTTCCAGCAGGTCCGTCGCACCCGTGGCAAAGGCATCCGCGTCCGCATGTGGAAAACGTTCCGGCTTGATCAGATACAGCCGTGACAGGCCCATGACCTTCATCGCGCGCGCGGCGGCACCGATGTTGCCGGGATGGGTGGTGTGCGACAGGACGATCCGAATCCGTCCGAGCGCGGAAGGTTTATTCATTGGAACGCAATCGACGGAATCTTTAGAATGGCGCCTTCGCTCTTTATCACCATTCCATCCTCATGCATCCGATGCTAA
Source organism: Betaproteobacteria bacterium (assembly GCA_043758735.1). GTDB lineage: Bacteria > Pseudomonadota > Gammaproteobacteria > Burkholderiales > JACQAP01 > JACQAP01. The sequence goes on along the minus strand of JAYVMZ010000096.1, from coordinate 4,136 downwards.
ACATAGCGGTGAAGGCCGCTCGCCGTGCCGGCACCATCATCAGCCGTGCTTCGGAAAATCTCGACGTCCTGACGATCAAGCACAAAAGCCTCAACGATCTGGTCTCCGAAGTCGACCGCGCGGCGGAAGACGCGATCATCGACGTGATCAAGAGCGCCTATCCGGAGCACGGGATTCTAGCAGAGGAAAGTGGCGCTTCCGGTGAATCGGAATACGTCTGGATCATTGATCCCCTCGACGGCACCACCAATTTCCTGCACGGCTTTCCGCAATACTGTGTGTCAATCGGCCTGTTCCACAAAGGCATCCCGACTCACGGCGTCATTTTCGATCCGACCCGCAACGACCTTTACACCGCGTCGCGCGGCCGTGGTGCGTTTTTGAACGACAAGCGGCTGCGCGTGTCGAAGCGCGACAAGCTGATCGATGGGCTGATCGGCACCGGCTTCCCATTCCGCATGTTCGAGCACCTGGATGCATACAACGCGATGCTGAAGGAGATGATGACCAAGTGCGCGGGCGTGCGCCGGCCCGGCGCAGCGGCACTCGATCTTGCTGCTGTTGCAGCCGGACGCTTCGACGGCTTCTGGGAGATCGGATTGTCCCCATGGGATATGGCCGCCGGCGTCCTCATGGTCACCGAGGCGGGAGGACTGGTCACCGACTTCGCGGGCAACGACAAATTCATGGAGCACGGCCATATCGTTGCCGCGAGCCCGAAGATATTCACCGAACTTCTGCAGACCATCACGCCGCACCTGACCGCGAAAATGAAAGCATGACCACGCAAGCCGCCGGCCCTGCCCCAGTCATCGGAGAACGAATGGTGAAGCGTTATCTGATTCTCTTGCTGGCGCTCGCCTGCGGTGCTGCAGCGGCGCAAAGCAATCCTCCTGTGCGCCTGCGCGGAACCGTCGAAAGTTTTGCCGCACCCAATCTCGTCATCAAGGAGCGCAGCGGCAAGACCTTCACATTGACTCTGCCCGAGGAAACCGGCATCGCGGAAGTTATTCCGACCGACATCACGACCGTCCAACCTGGATCGTTCATCGGGACAGCCGCTTTGCCACGCGCCGATGGAAAACTCGTGGCGCTCGAAGTCGTTGTCTTTCCGGAAGCCGCCCGTGGCACGGGCGAAGGCCACTATCCCTGGGATTTGAAGCCGGAAAGTTCCATGACCAACGCCACGGTAGCCACCCTTGCGCGCTCCTCCGACGGACGCACGCTGAGCTTGCGTTACAAGGAAGGCGAGAAAACCGTGATCGTTCCCGACGGCATCCCGGTAGTGACCCTCAGGCCCGGCGACCGCTCGCTGATCGTGCCGGGTGCCAAGGTATTCATCGTCGCCGAACCCGGGGATGACCAGTTCACGGTCAGACGCCTGATGATCGGGCGCAACGGCTTCCAGCCGCCGATGTAAGTTATCCGGGTGGTTCCCCACCTGCGGATCCACCCGACCCCGAAATATCCACTTCGACCGCGCCGATCAAGTGTGGCCACCCGCCATGCGTCGCCCGAATGACGAACCGTATAATGGCGCCACCATGAAACCCGAAGCGCCGGCCGGTCCGATCCACACGCCGATGATGCAGCACTGTTTTCCCCCTATGAGAATCGTGGCGAATTCGCACGACCTACCATGCGACCTATACGGAAATGGGGCCACAACGCCAATGACTAATCAAAGCTTCCCCGTCGCTGCAAAACACGAAGCGTTCTACACGTTCGATATCCGTAGCGAATTGAAATGAACTACGCTCTCGGCCTGGTTTGGCGGAGCACTTCCACTATTAGCTTCCATCCTGTGCTGGCGCCGGTCGCGAATTGATCAGCTGTGTGGCGTTACGCCCCATATCGACTGACCACCCAAACGTCGAGACATGTCTTTCTGCATGTAAGTGCTTAAGATCGACAAATAGAATTATCGACGAGTGGCACGAATGGTCAATTTGCAAGGGATATCCATACAGTCAGACCAACCTGGGGAGGTCCGCAACCGGCAGCAGTGCTGAGTACGCTCCGGCCGTTGACCCCCGACTGCGCATAATTCGTGACTGAACATATTGGCGAGTCCACGAAATGCCAGAGCGCGAACGAATAGCGTTTATCCGCCGCAGCAGACGAAGCGGAACGAAGTGATCAGGCATAGCGGCGGATAAACCTCGTTGGACTGAACCGCAACTCAAGGCGGTGACTATGGGGATTGTAAGACGGCGTAGCGTGTTGTCAATTGAGTTGCATAACGCGGGTCGCAGAGTGTGCGCTCAAAACGTGGCGCGCAGGGGCCGCAATAGCGCTCGGCAGCGCGTAAATGAAGCGGTTGCCGCCTTGGTGGATCGTGTTTGATGTGGCAGACACGAATGCGGTTCTGGCGACCCTCGGCGCCATCATCAATAATCGTAATGCGAACCCCGCGCACAGCGGATTTCACGGCGGCTCGCGCGGGGGGCGCCATCGCGGCTGGGGTGAAACTGCCTGCACGACTTCGAAATGACCGCCCTGGCAATGTGGGCACGCCGCCCATTCGATCTTCGCCACGCGACGCATGAATTGCGCCACTGACTCGATGACCATCGGCTGGGGTTGAGGTGCATGCAGTGCTGCCCGTGCTGCCGCCAAATGGGTTGCCTTGTGCGCCGGCCCGAGCAAGCCATAGTGACGAATGCGTTTGAATCCCTTGGGGAGCAGATGCAACAGAAAGCGGCCAATGAACGCCGCGCCATCGAGGCGAATCGTGCGCTTCTTTCCCGCTGCGCCATTGACTCGCACGCGAAACGCCACCTCGCCGTTGTGAACGCCGGCGATGCGTTCATTTGAGATCGCCACCCGATGCGTGTAGCGGCCCAGATACTCCAGCACCTGTGCCGGACCACCCAAGGGCTGCTTGGCATACACCACCCAGTCATGCGCATACAACTGCCGCTTCAATTGCTGCCAGGCGCCTGCGCTGAGAGCCACATCGTCTTGTAGTTTGCCGCTGTTCTGTTGCGCCTCCAGCACCGCGATGAACTTGCCGCGAAACACCTTCGACAGCGCCTTGACCGGAAACAGAAAGCCGCGCTTCGGACTCACCCAGTCCCCCGCCGCCGTCAGCGCCCCGCCCGCCACCAGCGCATGCAGATGCACATGCCGGCCCAAATCCTGCTGCCAGGTATGCAGCACCAGACTGAAACCCGGCGTACCGCCCAGATGACGCGGACTCGCGGCGAATTCGCACAGCGTTGCCGACACCGTAGCGAACAAGGTTTCGTAGATCATCCGCGCATGGCGACCGACCAGGCCGTTCAGTGCATGCGGCAGAGTGAATACCAGGTGGAAATACGGGATCGGCAACAGCTCACGCTGGCGTGCCGCGAGCCACGCCTCCTTGGCGCGCGTCTGGCATTGCGGACAATGCCGGTTGCGGCAGGAGTGATAGACATGGCGCATCACGCCGCATGCATCACAGCGATCAACATGCCCACCCAACGCAGCAGTACGACAAGCCACGATGGCACGCCACACCTTGGCTTGTGCGACGGTGAGCGCGTGCGTGGCGAGATAAGCCGGGCCGCAGGTGGCGAGCACCTCGGCCAGCGCGCGAGCCACGTGGCCCTGAAGTGCAGGGTGTCGAGCAATTCCAGCGGCGAGGTGGTACCCGTGAGGCGGCTTTGCGCCAGATGCAGATAGCGCATCGTGGTACTGATATGCCCATGCCCCAACAGACGCTGGATGGTGTGCAGATCAACACCGGACTCCAGTAAGTGCGTGGCGAAGCAATGGCGCAGGGTGTGGATGCCTGCCGCTTCTTTCAGGCCGGCCCGGTCGCGGGCCGCCCAATACATGCGTTGGGCGCTCTGGTCACCCATCGGGCCGTCGCCTGTCTTGTTGGGGAACAGCCATAGCACAGGTCGCTGGGCACGATAGTACTGGCGCAAGAGGTCGAGCAGACGCGGCCGAGAGCAGCGTGTAGCGATCCTGCCCGCCCTTGCCTTGGCGCACCTTGAGACACATGCGATCTGGCGCGCTCTCGATATCGGCGACTTGCAATGCGCACACTTCGCCCACGCGCAGACCCGCCGCATAGGTGGTCATCAGCACAGTGCGGGCACGCAGGTTGCCGCAAGCGGCAAACAGTCGTCCGATATCATCGCGCG
>JAYVMZ010000095.1:0-2964 GCA_043758735.1 Betaproteobacteria bacterium | reverse complement strand
AGTACCGTAACATTGTGGCTCTTGTGTAGGTATTCGCTCACCCCCTCAGTCTAACGAACGCCGCAAGCGGCGGGGAATTAGACCCGGAGAGATTCAAATAACGTGAACCACGGAGTACCCTTTCAGAACGCGGAGGAAAAACAAAACGAGGGAAATCAAGACGGGAGTTAACGAGGCGATGATTCGCGAACCTGTGCCGCTAACTTTCGCTGGCATTGATCATCAAAACATGAACGGTTCTTACCCCAGCATCTTTTACTTCTTCTGTTTTTCCTCCGCGTTCTGCGTGTTCTCCGTGGTTCATTCTGATCTTCGCCGTGGGTCAGGAGGCTGAGGAAACGCTGCCGGGGCGCCAGCGCAAGAGGCGGCGTTCGGCGAGGGTAACGGCGTAGTCGAGGACCAGCGCGCAGGCGGTCAGTACCAGGACCCCGGCAAATACGGTGTTGATGTCGAACACGCCTTCGGCCTGCAGAATCAGGTAACCGACACCCCGGGCGGAGCCAAGGTATTCGCCGACCACCGCCCCGACGAAGGCCATGCCGACGGAGGCATGCAGGCTGGAGAACACCCAGGCAGTCGCACTGGGAAGGTACACGTGCCGCAACAGTTGCCGGCCGTTGGCACCGAGCATGCGGGCGTTCGCCAGGATGGTGGGACTGACTTCACGTACGCCGTTATAGACACTGAAGAAGACGATGAAGAACACCAACGTGATGCCGAGCATGACCTTGGACTTGATGTCCAGGCCGAACCAGACCGCAAAGATCGGCGCCAGGATCACGCGCGGCATGGAATTCAACGCGGTGATATACGGATTCAGCAGCTTCGCCGCGAAATCCGACAATGCCAGCCACAGGCCGAAGACCAGACCGAGCGCGGTGCCGATGAGGAAAGCCAGGATCGTTTCGATCAGCGTCACGCCCAGGTGAGGATAGATCTTGCCGCCGACGAACCAGTCGCGCACACGCGTCAGCACGACCAGAGGCTCGCCGAAAAAGAATTTCGGCAGCACCTCCGTCGCCGTCAGAACATGCCAGAGCACGAACAAGCCGACGAACAGGCCGATCTGGCAGACAACCAAAGTGCCACGTTTCATGGTTCAGTCGAGTGCATGCGCATACGCCTTCTGCACTTCGTCGCGAAGAGCAGTCCAGATGAGTTTATGTATTTCCACGAAGCGCGGCGTCAGTCTGATCTCGGCCACGTCGCGCGGGCGCGGCAGGTCGATGGCGAATTCGCCGATCAGCCGGCTGGCCGGTCCTGCGGACATCACCACCACGCGGTCGGACAGCGAAATGGCCTCTTCCAGGTCGTGCGTGACGAACATTACGGACTTGCGGTCCTGCGCCCACAGGTTCAGCAACTCGTTTTCCATCAGGCTGCGCGTCTGCACATCGAGCGCGGAGAACGGCTCATCCATCAGCAGGATCTTGGGATCGAGGATGAGGGTCTGCGCGAGTGCCACGCGTTTCCTCATGCCGCCGGAAAGTTCGTGCGGATACTTGTGTCCGTGGGCGGACAGCCCGACGCGCCTGAGCCAGTCGATTGCATGAAGGCGTGACTGCGCTGCCGCGACGCCCCGGAACTCCAGGCCTGCGGTGACGTTCTGCAACGCCGTGCGCCATGGCATCAGCGCTTCGTTCTGGAACAGATAGCCGGCGCGCGTGTTAATACCCTGCAGGTTTTGGCCGAACACCGTCACCCGGCCCTTCGTCGGCGCCAGCAGGCCGGCGGCAACGTTCAGCAAAGTGGACTTGCCGCATCCGGTGGGGCCGACCACCGAAACAAATTCGCCTTCCGCCACATCGAGGTCGACGTCCGCCACGGCGGTGTAGCCGGCATTGGCCCCTCTGGCGGGGAAGGTGCAGGTTACGCGCTCCAGATTGAGCGTGCCCATGGTGCTCATCGGTATTTCTGCAATGCTTTTTCGACGAAAGCGTTGGTATAGGTCTGGTTGATCCACACCACCGGGGCACGGCGCACCGCTGCGTTGTGAGTCAGCAACACTTTGTAGGAATTTTCCACGCCCTTTTTCGGAATCAGGCCGTCCCTGGAATAGGTGTTGCGCAGGCGCTCGAAGGACGATGCGTACACCGCTCGGTTGCCAAGCAGGTACTCCTCTGGCACTACGTGCAGCACATCTTCCGTGGAATGATGCTGCAGCCACAACAGCGCGCGCACCATCGCATTGGTCAGGGCCTGGACGGTATTCGGATTCTTCTCGATAAAGTCGACCCGGGAATACAGCGTGGCCGCCGGCATAGAGCCGCCGAATACGTCGCGCACACCCTTGTCGGTAATGGTTTCGACGACGATCTTGATGTCTCCGGAACTCTCGAGCAACGACATGACGGGTTCGCCGCCCGACAGCGCATCGATCTTGCCGGTGCGGATTGCCGCCACCGCCAGCGGCCCGGTGCCCACGCCGATGATCGACACGTCATCCGGCGCGAGTCCCACCGATGCCAGCAAATGATTCACCAGCATGTGCGTGCTGGACCCCGGCGCGGAGACGCCGATGGTCATGCCCTTGAGGTCCTTCGGCCAGGAATACCCGGCAGCGCGGTCCTTGCGGATACCCAGTTCGAGCCCCGGGTTCATTCCCTGCAGCACAAAAGCCTGGACCTTCTGCGCCAGCGTCTGCATCACGATGGTGTGCTCGTAGGCACCGGCAACGACATCCGCGCTGTGCCCGATCAGCGCCTGCAGCGAGCGCGACCCGCCGGAAAAGTCATGGATCTCGACCTCGAGGCCTTCGTCCTTGAAGTAACCCAGGCGATCGGCGAGCGTGAGCGGTAAATAGTAGAGTGCGGCCTGGCCGCCGACGGCGAGGACCACCTTGGTCTTTTCAGGTGCGGCTGCATCGGTTTGCGCCGTGATCAGGGTGAAAATTGCAGCAAGCGCGAGGAGGATTTTTTTCATGGGTGCAATCGCAATCAGTTTTTGTCGCAGGTTGTCCCAGGG
>JAYVMZ010000094.1:0-8678 GCA_043758735.1 Betaproteobacteria bacterium | reverse complement strand
TTGCTTTCAAAATTTTCCAGGAAGCCTTTACCGCCTTTAAATGCGTGCTACACGCATATTGCTTTGCGTCAAATTGCTAAGTCCGACAGGCTGCTAGAGCGTCGGCGTCAGCGCGCAATGCCGTTATTACGACTTGCCGGGGCCGCCGGCCTTGCTGAGCAGTTCTTCGAACCGCTCGGCGGGAATGGCGCCCGGCACGCGCTTGCCGTCGGCAAAGAAAATCGTCGGCGTGCCGTTGATTTTCTTCGACTGTCCGAAGGCAACCAGCTTGTCCACCGGGTTGTCGCATTTCGCGGACTTTGGCGCCACGCCTTTGAGCATGTATTCGTCCCACGCTTTCACGCGATCGGGCGCGCACCAGATCGCCCGCGACATCTCGGGGGCCTTCGGATGCAACTGCTCGATCGGGAACAGGAAGATGTAGATGGTCACATCGGTGATCTTGTCGAGATCCTTTTCCAGCTTGCGGCAGAACGGACAGTCGGGATCGGAGAACACGGCCACCTTGCGGCTGCCGTCGCCCTTGACCTTCTTGATCGCCAGTTCGAACGGAAGCTGTTCGAAGGGAAAAGCGAGGCTTTTTAGTTTCTTGTCCTCGATCTCGCGCTGGCGGGCATCGGTGAGGTTGGTCTTCGTCTTGGTCTCGATGATGCTGCCGACGATGAGGTAATTGAATTCAGCATCGGCGTATAGCACTTCCCCGTCGACCAGCATTTCATACAGGCCGAGGAAAGGCATCTTGGTGATGCTCTCGATGTTGGCCTGGGGATATTTCTTGAGGAACTCGGCGCGGATCGAAGCTTCGTCGGCACAAGCGACACCGCTTAACAACGCCAGCATGCAAGACAGGACAGTCAGGATACGAGTAACCATGATTTACCGGCAAAACCTCTGTGGACGATGAATGGCATCGTTGGACCGCTTACCCCAAGGCTCGTTTCACGAGCAATCGCTTTAATGGAGCAATCCGGTTGGCAAGGCGCAAGCCAGCATTGCGCAACCGCTTGACTCCGGGCAGGCTGCTGTCGAAAAGCGCCTTCAACCCGTCAGTTACCGCTTCCATGGCCAGGAGATCTTCGCCCCTGCTGCGTTCAAACCGCCGCAACAAGGAAACCGCGCCGACGTCTTTTTCCATGCCGCGTGCAGCCAGCACGTCCGCCAGCGCCTGAACATCGCCGAACCCAAGATTGAGCCCCTGCCCCGCGAGCGGATGCACATTATGGGCAGTGTCCCCTATCAGGGCAAGGCGGGGGGCGATGAGTCGTGAGGCGCGCATGCGCCGCAGCGGAAAACCCGCAGTCGGGCTGATCGGCTGCAGCTTGCCGAATATGCCGGAACTGGCCTGTGCCACCCTCTGCGCCAGTGCCTCGTCACCGGCAGCCAGCAGTTCGCGTGCATCGGCGTCGGCTGCGGACCAGACCATGGATACATGATTTCCGGGTAGTGGCAACAGCGCCAGTACCCCGCTGCCCAGAAACCACTGGTAGGCGGTATCGCGATGCGCGCGCTCGATCCTGAAATTCGCGACCACCCCGGTTTGGGCGTACTCGTGGACCCGGGCCGTAATGCCGGCTGCGCTGCGCAACGCGGAATCAGGCCCGTCCGCCGCAACCACCAGACGCGCCTCAATCCGCCTTCCGTCCGACAGTGAAAGCGCCGCGTTCCGGTCGCCCCATTGCGCGCCAACGCATTCGACGCCGACGAACAAGGTGAGATTGGCTTGGGCCTTCAGCGCCGATTGCAAGGCCAGCCGGAGATTGGCTTCCTCGACGATCGTGGCGAGTTCGGCAACGCCACTGCGATACGCGCTGAACTCGATTTTCGATGCGTCGTCCCCGAATACGCGCATTTCGCGAACCGGCGCGATGCGTTCCGGCGACAATCCCTGCCAGATCCCGCAGCGTTCGAGGAAGCGGCGGCTATGGCCGTTCAGCGCGTACACCCGCTGATCAAAACCCGCGGCCGGCAACGGCCGTGGGGTCTTCGGTTCCACCAATGCGAGGCTGAGCCCGGCCGCCGCCAATGCCCGCGCCAGACTTGCGCCGACCGGTCCTCCTCCGACAATTGCGATGTCCACATTCATGTGCAGAGTCTACTGGTTGTGACGGTGACAACGCCCCCCCGCCTTGCCTTGACAAGGCGGGGGGGCGTCAGTAATCTTCCGCACCCTGTTGCATGGGGTGGGAACCCACGCCGCTCTAAGGAAAGCGCGGCTGGTTCCATTTTCCAGCATTTCGCCGCCGGGTAACCGCAAGACTCCCGGTGTGCGCCATCTGCCCCTCTCCGCAAGGAACGAACATCCAGGTTTCCGGTGATATAGCTCAGTTGGTTAGAGCACAGCACTCATAATGCTGGGGTCGGTGGTTCAAGTCCACCTATCACCACCACGCAAGCGCGCCGAGATGGAAAAGAGGGATTTGCAGCCGATGCAGACCCTCTTTTTTGTCGGCGCGATACAATGCGTGCAACCCCTTTCCAGCAATCGTTCGGTCCGGCGTCGTCGGGCTGCCGTCGTATTGCGGAGCGATGACCATGAAAAAATTTCTGTTCGTTCTTTTCGCCTCGGTTCTCGCGCTGGCCTGTCTAGCGGCGCGCGCGGAGCGCAACTTCCCGGAGCAGGCAACGCGCGGCGACATGAAAGCGTTTGAATATCCGGCGATGAAAATCGGCGACAAGATCGTCGACAAGATCTTCCGCCTCTTACCGGGCAGCCGCATTTTCAACCGGCACAACCTGATCATCATGCCGGCGTCTCTGCAGATCCAGTCCGCGCCGATCATGCACACCCTCGACACCAGGGGAGATTTGGCTAGTGTATGGCTGCTGACCGACGAAGAAGCGGCGCAGCACCCGCTGCCGAAGCCTCCGCCGAAGCCGCAAACGAGATAGACATCAGCGAATGAAGAAGCTCTACATCCGCACTTACGGCTGCCAGATGAACGAGTACGACTCGGCCAAAATGGCCGACGTCATGGGAGCGTCCGCGGCATTCGAAAAAACCGACGATCCCGCGCAAGCCGACGTCATTCTGTTCAATACCTGCTCGGTGCGTGAAAACGCGCAGGAACGCGTGTTTCACGCCCTTGGCCGCCTGCGTGAACTGAAACAGGCGCGCCCGGACCTCATCATCGGCGTCGGGGGTTGCGTGGCAAGCCAGGAAGGGGCCGTCATCGTGGAGCGCGCGCCTTACGTGGATGTCGTGTTCGGTCCGCAGACCCTGCACCGCCTGCCGCAACTGATCGAGGCGCGGCAGCGCAGCGGCCGCTCGCAGGTCGACATCTCCTTCCCGGAAATTGAAAAATTCGACGCCATGCCGCCGGCGAAAGTCGACGGCTTCACGGCCTTCGTCTCCATCATGGAAGGCTGCAGCAAATACTGCAGTTTCTGCGTCGTGCCTTACACCCGAGGCGAGGAAGTTTCCCGGCCGTTCGACGATGTGCTCACGGAAATCGCCGGCTTGGCGGAACAAGGTGTCAGGGAGATCACGCTGCTGGGTCAGAATGTAAACGCGTACCGCGGCACGATGAACGACGGCGAAACGGCGGACTTCGCGTTGCTGCTGGAGTATCTCGCGGAAATGCCCGGCATCGACCGGCTGCGCTACACGACGTCGCATCCGCGGGAATTTTCGCAACGCCTGGTCGACTCGTACCGGCAGCTGACCCAGCTGGTCGACCACGTGCACCTTCCCGTGCAATCGGGCTCCGACCGGATACTGGCCGCGATGAAGCGCGGCTATACCGCGCTGGAATACAAGTCAATCATCCGGCGGCTGCGCGCGGCCCGGCCCGGCGTTTCCATCGCATCGGATTTCATCGTCGGATTTCCGGGAGAAACGGAACAGGATTTCGAGCAGACGATGAAGCTCGTCGAGGACATCGGCTTCGACGACAGCTACAGTTTCATGTACAGCCCGCGCCCCGGTACGCCGGCTGCCAGCTTCGACGACCAGGTGCCGCTGGAAATCAAGCAGGCACGGCTGGCGCGGCTGCAGTCCGCCATCGATGCAAGCGCGAAGGCCATCAGCGAGCGCATGGTCGGTGGCGTCGAACGCATCCTTGTCGAAGGTGCTTCGCGCAAGAATCCCCGCGAACTGGCCGGCCGAACCAGCAACAACCGGACGGTCAACTTTTCCGGCCCGGACCGGCTGGTCGGCAAGCTTGTCGACGTGCATATCACCGCCGCGCTGGCCCATACGCTGCGCGGCGAAGTACTGGTGACAGAGCCCGCTTGAATCCCCTGGAACTCTCCTTTACGCCGGTCGACAACGAGCGGCTCGCCAATCTGTCCGGTGCGCTCGACGAGAATCTCAAGCAGATCGAAAGCGCGTTGGACGTGTCGATCGCGCGCCGCGGCGAACATTTCAGCATTTCCGGCCAGCCGGAACCGTCACGGCTGGCGGCCGAAGCATTGCAGCGTTTCTACCAGCAGGCCGGACAAAGCATCGGACTGGAGGAAATCCAGCTCGGGCTGATCGAGATCACCGGTGCCGCAACCCGTGCCGCGGGAGACGATTCGCTGGTTCTGCAAACCCGGCGCCGCGATCTGCACGGCCGCACGCCGCGCCAGATCCAGTACATCCGCCAGATCAGGGAACACGACATTACCTTCGGCATCGGCCCGGCGGGCACCGGCAAGACTTATCTCGCCGTCGCCTGCGCCGTCGATGCGTTCGAACGCGACACCGTCAAGCGCATCGTGCTCGTGCGCCCAGCGGTCGAGGCGGGTGAGCGGCTTGGCTTCCTGCCGGGGGACTTGGCGCAGAAAGTCGATCCTTATCTGCGTCCGCTCTACGACGCGCTCTACGACCTCATGGGGTTCGAGAAAGTCGCCAAATTGTTCGAGCGCGCCGCAATCGAAATCGCGCCCCTGGCCTTCATGCGCGGGCGCACGCTGAACCATTCCTTCATCATTCTCGACGAGGCACAGAACACGACGCCAGAACAAATGAAAATGTTCCTGACGCGCATCGGCTTCGGCAGCCGCGCGGTCGTGACCGGCGACGTGACCCAGATCGACCTTGCGAAAAGCCAAAAAAGCGGCCTGGTGGAAGCCGCCATGATCCTCGGCGAAGTGCGCGGCATTGCGTTCACCCAGTTTCTTGCCGATGACGTGGTCCGCCACCCGCTGGTCCAGCGCATCGTTCAGGCTTACGAACGGCACCAGGCGAGCAAAACGGACTGAACGCAATGGCGCGAGCAGGTTTCAAACCCGTGCGCAAGCCACCTGCCGGGCTCGCGCTATCGGTCCAATACGGTGTTGCCGCGGACGGTCTGCCATCGCGGCAGCGCATGCGAACCTGGGCGAAAGCAACTTTGCTGACCGACGCGCAGGTCACACTCAGGCTGGTCGGCGCGCGGGAGGGCCGGAAACTCAATCGCGACTTTCGCGGCAGGGACTACGCAACCAACGTCCTGACGTTTGCCTACCCCGACATCGCGCCGCTGTCCGGCGACATCGTCCTGTGCGTACCCGTGGTTGCGCAGGAGGCACGCAGGCAGCGCAAACCCGTCGAAGCCCATTACGCGCATCTGGTCGTGCACGGAATGCTGCATCTGCAGGGGTTTGACCATGAAAACAACGACGATGCCAGAGTCATGGAGGCGCTCGAGGCAGAAATTGTCATGAAGCTCGGGTATGCTCATCCTTACAGTGAACAGTAATCGGTGAACGGTGAACCGAATAATGCCAATCGCAACAGGGCATTTCGTCATGACGGGCACGACGTGCCCGCTACCGATCGCTGTTCGCTGATTACCGTTCACTGAATTGAAAATGGAAGAAGACGAACCGCATAAACCGACTTTGCTGGAACGGCTCGGCGCGCTGCTGATGCGCGAGCCGGAAGACCGCGAGCAGCTCATCGAACTGCTACAACGTTCCTACGAACGCAATCTGCTGGACGCGGACGCGCTGGCGATGATCGAAGGCGTCATGCAGGTGTCCGAAATGCAGGCGCGCGACATCATGATCCCGCGCGCACAGATGGACGTGATCGACATCGGCGATACCCCCGAGAAGTTCATCCCCTGGGTCATTGAAACCGGCCATTCGCGCTTTCCCGTGGTCGGCGAGAACAAGGACGACGTCATCGGCATCCTACTCGCCAAGGATTTGCTGAGCTATTACGCGGGCGAGGAATTCAACGTGCGCGACAGGCTGCGGCCCGCGGTGTTCATCCCCGAATCGAAGCGGCTCAACGTGCTGCTCAAGGATTTCCGCAGCAACCGCAACCACATCGCGATCGTGGTGGACGAATACGGCGGCGTGGCCGGCCTGGTCACGATCGAGGACGTGCTCGAACAGATCGTCGGCGAAATCGAAGACGAGTTCGATTTCGACGAGACCGAGGCCAACATCATCCTCGACCGCAACGGCCAGTTCCGCGTCAAGGCGCAGACCGAGATCGACGATTTCAACCGGACCTTCGGCACCGATTTCAGCGACGAGGATTTCGATACCGTGGGCGGTCTGGTGCTGTCTCACCTGGGCAGGCTGCCGAAACGCGGCGAACAGTTCCGCATCGGCGACCTGAACATCAAGGTTGTGCGCGCCGACAGCCGCAGGTTGCACGCGCTGCTGGTCGAGAAAGTCAGGACGGAGAGTGCGGCCTGAGTTATCCGCAGCCCTGCGTTCCGGCCGCCCGCTGACTTTCCTGCGCCTTTTCCTCGCGCCCTTCGCGCTCGGCGCGATTTCCGTACTCGGCTTCGCGCCGTTTCAACTCTACATCATCCCGCCCGTCACGCTGGCGGCACTGCTGCTGATCTGGCTGCGCTGCCGGTCGCTCAAGTCAGCGGCGGCGGTCGGCTTTGGCTTCGGCGCGGGACTGTTCCTCACTGGCGTGAGCTGGGTCTATGTCAGCCTGCATGTTTATGGCGGCATGGAGGTGCCGGTCGCGGCTTTGTTCACCCTGCTTTTCTGCCTGATCCAGGCATGCTATCCGGCATTGGCCTGCGCGGTTCTGCAACGCATGCGCGCGAGCACGCCGGTCACTCTGATGCTGTTGTTTCCCGCACTGTGGGCGGTGTCGGAGTGGCTGCGCAGTTGGATGCTCTCCGGCTTTCCCTGGCTCTCCATGGGCTACTCGCAGGTTCCGTCGAGTCCGCTGGCGGGTTATGCGCCGTTGCTGGGCGTCTTCGGCGTTTCGCTGATTACTGCGGCAGTTGCCGGTGCGGCAGCCAGTGCTATCGACGGCTTACTCCTGCGCCACGCCGTGCCGAGGCCGCGCGGAATCATCGCGGGTATCTGCGTCGCCGCGGCGCTGGTGCTTGCGGGTGCCGCTCTGAAAATGCACCAATGGACACAGCCGCTGCCGGGGGAGCCGACCAGCGTGACACTGCTGCAGGGAAACATTCCGCAGGAAATGAAATGGCGGCCCGAGCGCGCCGTGGCCACGCTGGAAATCTATCTGGAACTGGCGCGACACGCCGAGAGCAAATTGATCGTCATGCCGGAAACGGCGTTGCCGATGCTTAATGTCGACGTTCCACCGGAATACCTGAAGGCGCTCGCCGGCGTGGCGGCACGCAATGGCGGTGATATCCTGTATGGCGTCCCTGAGGCCGATCCGTCCGGAGCCTATTACAACAGTGTGATGAGCATTGGCACGGCAGCATCGCAGACTTACCGCAAGCACCACCTGGTTCCGTTCGGCGATTATTTTCCGCTGCGGCCGGTGCTGGGCTGGATCATGAACCTGCTTCGCATACCCATGTCGGATTTTTCGCACGGCGCGTCCGTACAGAAACCGATACAGGTGGCCGGGCAGAAAGTCGCCGTCAACATCTGCTATGAAGATGCGTTCGGCGAAGAAATCATTCGCCAGCTGCCCGAAGCGACGATGCTGGCGAATTTCACCAATGACGCGTGGTGGGGCGATACGATTGCGTCACGCCAGCACCTGCAGATCGCGCAAATGCGCGCCCTGGAATCCGGGCGGCCGATGTTGCGCGCAACCAATACCGGCGTGACGGCCATCATCGATCCCATCGGACGCATCGTCGTCTCCGCGCCCGAATTCAGCACGACAGCGGTCCGTGGCGAAGTCCGTGGTTACCAGGGCAGCACGCCTTACATCGCGATTGGCAATACCGGCGTCCTCGTGCTGGCACTGGCAATGCTGCTGATTCCGCCCCTAGTTACGCGGTTTGCCCGCGCGCGCTGAGCAGTTCGCAGCCGGTCACTGCATGTAAGCGAAGCCCTGCTTCTGCAGGTCAATGATCTCCGCATCCGCCATCGGCACCATGGTGATGAATCCGTGGATATCCTGCGGCTCGAATCCGCGCCTGCGGGCCGACGTCCGGCACATGCGGATGTCGATGATGCCGCCGACTGTGAGGCTTTGCGCACGCTGCATCAGCCCGCGGTACTTTTCGACATTGCGGATGGCGAAGAAATTGATCTCATCCCCGTGCAGGACGATGACGATCTTGCTGTCGAACGGATCGGCATCGTTCAGTGCGGAAAGGAAACTGGCCCGGTCCAGCACATTTTCAAGTTGTGCAACGGTCTTGACCGCCACGTCGTAAACCACTTTCTGCTTGCTGTAGGTCTTTTCGACGACCTTCGCCGTTCCCCATGACGCGGCCACTTCCCCGGATGCAGCGACGACGGGCAACCACAGAGGGAGCACCAGCGCAAACAGCACGGTGAACAGTCGCGGCGTCATTGGACCATCC
>JAYVMZ010000093.1:0-19015 GCA_043758735.1 Betaproteobacteria bacterium | reverse complement strand
CTGTCGCCAAAATACTCGAGGTAGGCGATGCGCCAGTCGTTCTGCGTCAGGCTTTTCAGCCGCTGCTTGTCATCGCGTTCCTGCGCCTGCACGGGCGATACCGGATCGGCCCGTCCCGTGACCCAGTAACGCAACCCGGACAATGGCAGGTCCCAGCCGAGCACTTCGTGAGTGAGCGCCTGCGCGTCATTCGAGTGAAAAACCTTCCTGTCGCCGGTCGTCAGCGTGGCGCCATTGCCGTCGGCCTCGATTTGACCGACCACGGAACCGACCGGGGAGAGCAGCCTGATCGAGTCTTGCGTTGCCGAATGACGCCAGCGCAGGCTCGCTGTGTAACCGCGATCGTCGATCTTGACGGCAACTCTTCCGTTCAGCGAAAACGCCTCGATCGAGGCATTGGAGGCGGGCAGGACTTGCGTGGGGCGTGTGGGGGCACATCCGGCCAGCGCCGCGAGGACGGCGCATAGCGCGAAAAACCCGAGCCGACGTTGCATGGAACGACGCTAACGCAGGTATTTCTTGATGACCTTCTGCAGCTCGTCGTTTTCCGGATTGTCGCGCAGCGCATCGCGCCAGACTTTTTCCGCGCCAGGCTGGTCGCCCTTGGCCCACATGACTTCACCAAGGTGGGCGGCGATCTCCGGGTCCGGGCGCTGCTGGAAAGCACGCTCGAGGTATTGCAGGCCTTGCGCGACATGGCCCAGGCGATATTCCACCCAGCCCATGCTGTCGAGAATGAACGGGTCCTCCGGCGACAGTTTCAACGCCTTCTCGATGTAGTCGCGCGCCTCGGTAAGGCGATCGGTACGGTCTGCCAGGGTATAGCCCAGCGCGTTGTAAGCCTGCGCGTGGTCGGGCTTGAGCACGATCAAGCGCCGCAGATTGGTTTCGACGATGTCGATGCGGTCAATTTTTTCAGCAGCCAGCGCAACGTCGTAGAGCAATTCGGGTTGGTCCGGCTGGACGTCGAGCGCCTTTCTGAGGATGTCGAAGGATTCCTTGTAGTCCTTCGCTTCACGCATCAGTTGCGCCTCCGATTGCAGGATCTGCACCCGCTGGGCATCGTTCTGCGGCACGAGGTTCTGTAGATGCGCCCGCGCCTCTGCGAGCTTGCCCTGTTTGGCCAGCATGAACGCGTAGCGCGCATGGGCGAGGACGAACTGTTCGCCGTCCTCAACCGACAGATACCACTTGGCCGCTTCGTCGAAGCGCTTGCGCTCTTCGTTGACCTGGCCGAGGTGGAAGCGCACGGCGTCCGGATCCTTGTAATCCATCTCGAGCACGCGCTTTAACTGAACTTCGGCGACATCGAGGTCGTTCATCTGCACCGACAGCAACGCCACCGTCACGGCGATGTCGCCGTTATTCGGATTGCCGTCGAGCAATTTCTGGAATTCGGCACGGGCTTCGGGGAATTTCTTGTCGTTGATCAGCTGGCGGGCATAGGCAAGCCGGATTTCCTGCGCCTTCGGATTGGCGGTCAGGAAGGATTTCAGGTAGTCGAGGGTCTTGCCGCGCGACTCGCGGCTCAGCAGCTGCGCCTGGAACAGCGCGCCGGTCTCCCAGTCCGGACGCAGGCGCATGGCTTCGCGGATCTCCGCCAGCGCGGCATCGTATTTATTGGCTGCCAGCGAGGCTTCCGACACGGCGAGGCGCGCTTCCGGTCGGTCGCTGTACGGTTTGGTCAATTCCTTGATGAGCACCAGGACCGCATTCTTGTCGGAATGCTTGTTCAGCAATGGATAGAGCTGGGCAAGGGACTGACCGATGTCGTCGCGGTCGGTTGCCAGCATTTTCTGCAGCAGCGGTTTGGCCGACTGCAGATCGCCGGCGTTGACGTAAAGCGCCGTCAGGGTCTGCCGCGCGGCGGCCGAGTCATTTTCGGTTTCCAGCCAGAGCTTGGCCGCTTCCACCGCGATATCGGCGTGACGGCCGTACAGCGCGACTTCCGTGGCCCGCCGCGCGATGCGCGGATCGCGCGTGGTCTTGGCCATTTCCAGATAGGCTTGCGCAGCGAGTTTGTAGTCCCCGCGCTGACCGGCGATTTCGGCGAGCAGAAACTTATACAGCAAGTCCGAATCCAAGGAGCGGTCCGGCAAGTCGGTACGTGACAGAGCTTTCGTCCCGAAGACATGGCGGGCTTGTGCTTCGAAATTTTCCGGATCGGCTTGCACTGAAGCGCCGGTGGCGTCGGCGATGTGACCGGTGCCATTTTCATGGCCGGCACGGGCTTCGGGATGAGCACAGGCACCCAGCACGAGGCAGAGCATGATGACGGGAGTAGTAAAAATGGGCTGGATACCTAGCATGAATGCGCGGAAGTTGTGGGAACGCAGAGCGACTCGAGTGACGGTTAGAGGTGACGATTCTGCTCAAAGTTCTTCAATCGAGCGGCCAGTTTAGGTATATTTAGCGCCCATCACAAGTGATCCCGCATCCCAAGCGCCGGAGTCCGCACCGGTGTAACCGGCAGATCCAGGCGTCCGGACGAGGGATCGCAATCATTGACGGCAGTTATCCAACTTTTGACCCACAAGGCGAGGGCATGACCACTACGGCAAGCTCAGAATCGACCGTTTCCGCGCGCGCACTGTCGCGCTCATACGGCAGCAATCGCGCGGTGCGCGAAGTTTCCCTGGAACTCAAACGCGGCGAGGTGCTCGGCCTGCTCGGGCCGAATGGCGCCGGCAAGACCACAACCATGCAGATGCTGACCGGCAACCTCGCGCCCAGCGGCGGTGAGGTGCACATCTGCGGCATCGACCTCATCGAACGCCCGACCCAGGCGAAGTCGCGCATCGGCTATCTTCCGGAGGTCCCGCCGCTCTATCGGGAACTCAAGGTCGATGAATACTTGCGCCTGGCAGGCCGCCTGCATAAGGTCAAGACCAGTGCGCTGACGGCGGCGGTGCAGCGTGCCAGGAACCGCTGCGGCTTGAGCGACATGGGCGGCCGGCTGATCGGTTCGCTCTCCAAGGGGTACCAGCAGCGCGTGGGCATTGCCCAGGCCATCATCCATGAACCCGACGTGATCATCCTCGACGAACCCACCGTCGGACTCGATCCCAACCAGATCCGCGAGATCCGCACGTTGATAAAGGATCTGGGACGCGATCACAGCCTGATCCTGTCGACGCACATCCTTCCGGAAGTCGAAGCGGTGTGCGATCGCGTGCAAATCCTGCATCGTGGCGAAGTCGTGTTCAACGACACGATCGCCGGACTAAAGGAGTTCCGTGGCGGCCAGACGTTGCAACTCGGCCTGCGCAACCCGCCATCACCGGAGGACATCGGCCGCGTTGCCGGCGGCGTATCCGTCGATGCCATCAACGCCAACCTGTTTCGCGTGCATCCGCGCGCGGGGACGGACCCCACCGACGATCTGGTACGCGCGTCGGTCGAGCGCGGCTGGGGACTGTTCCAGTTGCAGCCGGCCCAGGCCAGCCTCGAAGAAGTGTTTGTGCAACTGACACATCGCGAAGAAGAAGAGACGGTGTCGGCATGAGCCACCTGACGAGGGGCCCCATGATTTACATGGGGATCGGCAGCAAGGCGATTAACGACAGGCACCGACACGAAAACGCGTGCATCACCAACCAATCCTAGGAGGTGTCGGCATGAGCCACCTGACGAGGGGCCCCATGATTTACATGGGGATCGGCAGCAAGGCGACTGACGACGGGCACCGACACGAAAACGCGTGCATCACCAACCAACCCAAGGAGGTGCCGGCATGATCCGCACCATCATCGCCAAGGAACTGCGCACGTTGTTCGCCTCGCCGCTGGCGTGGGTGATCCTGGCTTTTCTGCAGGTGATCCTCGCCTGGATATTCCTGACCCGCATGAACTTTTTTCTCACCATCCAGGGACAGCTGGCGCACATGCCCAATCCTCCCGGACTGACCGAGTTCGTCGTCGTGCCAATGTTCGGCATCGCATCGATCGTGCTGATGATGTCGGTGCCGCTGCTGACCATGCGCCTGATCGCCGAAGAACGCCGCAACAAGACCATGACCATGCTCTTGTCGGCACCCGTGTCGATGACGCAAATCGTGCTCGGTAAATTCCTCGCTACGGCGATTTTCCTGGCCTTGGTCGGTGGCCTCATCACGTTGATGGCCTTGTCGCTGCTGATGGGCGGCAAGCTCGACTACGGCCTGCTGGTCGCCAACCTGCTCGGCTTGTTGCTGCTGACCGGCAGCTTTGCCGCCATCGGCCTGTTCGTGTCGTGCCTGACCACGCATCCCGTAGTGGCGGCGATCGGCGCGCTGGCGGCATTCCTGGCGCTGTGGCTCGTCAACATCGCGGCGTCCGATCCAGGCAGTCCGCTGCATCTGTTCTCGCTGCTCAAGCATTTCGAAGGCTTCGTCAATGGCGCCGTCGCTGTGACCGACCTGATCTATTTCGTCTTGCTCACCGCAGTCTTCCTCGTTCTTTCCATCCGGCGCCTCGACGCCGATCGGTTACGCGCATGAAATCGAATCGCAAACTCAGGCTGCAACTGCTGATCCAGAACGGCTTGTTCGTCATTCTGCTGCTTGCCTTCGCCATGGCAATTGTATGGATCACCAAGGACATCAAGACGCAGTGGGATCTGACGGAAGGGCAACGCAACACGTTGTCGCGAGCCTCGATCGACGTGCTCAAGCAGCTAACCGGTCCGGTCAACGTGACGGCCTATGCCACCGCGCAGGACGCCGAGGGCGACGTTCGCAAGACAGTGGAAACCTTTCTCGGCAGTTATCAGCGCGCCAAAAAGGATTTCGTGCTGACGTTCGTCGATCCGCGCGATCAACCGCAGAAGACGCGGGCCGCCGGCGTGCGCGCAAACGGCGAAATGGTCGTCGACTACAACGGCCGCACCGAACACCTGACTTCGCTCACCGAGCAGGACTTGACCAATCTTCTGCTCAGGCTGGCGCGTTCGGCGGAGCGCCAGGTGGCTTACCTGGATGGACATGGCGAGCGCAAACTCGATGGCCGCGCCAACCACGACCTCGGCGACTTCGGCGCACAGCTAAGCGTCAAGGGATTCAAGACCGCGGCGCTGAATATGGCAGTCGCGCCCGAAGTACCGGACAACGTCGCCGTGCTGATCATCGCCGGTCCGCGCGTTGACGTGCTGTCCGGGGAAGTCATCAAGATCAAGCGCTGGATCGAAAAGGGCGGCAACCTGCTATGGCTTATCGACAACGATTCGCTGCGTGGCATGCAGGGACTTGCCGACGAACTGGGACTGAGCCTGACATCGGGCACGGTCGTCGATCCCGCCGCGGGCGGACTCAAACTCCCGCCGACAGTCGCATTGGCGACCGCGTATGGGCAGCATCGCATCACCGAAAGATCGACGGTAATGACCGTGTTTCCGTTCGCGCGCAGGATCGCAGCCAACGAGGGCGGCAAATGGCGGTTTACGCCGCTGGTCGAGGTCGCGCAGCAAGGCTGGCTGGAAACCGGCCCGATCGACAAGAACGTTGCATTCGATCCGAAGAAGGATGTGCAAGGACCGATCGTGGTGGTGGCGGCGCTGGAACGCAGTGTCGGCGACCGCAAACAGCGCATCGTCGTTACCGGGAGCGGGCATTTCCTCGCCAACCAGTACATCGGCACGCTCGGCAATCTCGACCTTGGCGTGAACATGGTCAACTGGCTTGCCGGCGACGAAGCGCTGATTACCGTGCAGCCGCGCAGCCGTTCCGACCTGACGCTTGAACTCACGCGTCCCGGGCTGGCGCTGCTGGGCTTCGGTTTCCTGATCGTGCTGCCGCTCGCCTTATTGATTTCCGGCGGCGTCATCTGGTGGCGGCGGCGCAAGGCATGAAAGCCAAAGTCCTGCTCAACCTGGCGCTGATCGCGGCGCTGGTCGCGCTGTCTCTTCTTACCTATTACAAGCCCTGGAAGAGCGCCGATCCGACGATCAAGCTTACCCAGCTCAAGCGCAGCGACGTGGTCCGCATTGTCATCGAACCGCGCGGCGCCGCAGCCATCAAGCTGGAAAAGCGCGCGGGCGCGTGGCGCATCGTCACGCCGCTCAATGCGCAGGCCGAAGATACGCAGGTGGATCGGCTGATCGACATCGTCAATGCCAACTCCAAACAAAAGCTGGCCAAGATCGACCTCGCCGAGTTTGACCTGAATCCGCCACCAGTGCGCGTAACCCTGAACGACCAGGCGTTCGCCTTCGGCCGCATCAACGACATCACCAACGAACAATATGTCGCGACCGCGAATGGCGTATACCTCGCGCCGCCGTTATACGGTTATGGCATTCCCACGGATGCGACCAAGCTGTTGAGCCGGCGCCTGCTCGACGAAGGCGAAGTGCCGGTGGCATTCGACTTCGGCCGTTACCGGATCGTCCGCGACGACAAGGGCAAGTGGGAAGCGGCCGGCGATTTTGCCGCAGCGAAGGATCAGCCGCTGTCGCAGGACGATTTCAATCGCTGGGCCGACGAGTGGCGCCACACGTCCGCACTCAGTGTGGCGCCCGACAAGGATGGCCGCGCACGCGAGCAGGTGGCCGTGCGCTTCAAGGACGGCAAGACGGTGACCATGGGCATCGTGCAAAAGGAACCGGACTTCCAGCTGGTGCGCAAAGACAATTCGATGCGCTATCACTTCGGCGTGGAGGTCGGGCGCCGGCTGGTCGATCCTCGCGTCGTCGCCAGGAAATAGCAGGCGCCGTGCCAGAACTGCCCGAGGTAGAAACCACGCGCCGCGGCCTGGCGCCTCACCTGCAGGGCCAGCGCGTGGAGACGGTGATCGTGCGCAATCGCGCCCTGCGCTGGCCGGTTCCGCGCGATCTCGCCGCGAAGGTCTCGGGGCGCACCGTGCGCGCCGTCGAGCGGCGCGGAAAATATCTCCTGATCGATTGCGGCACCGGCTGGATCATCCTGCATCTGGGCATGTCCGGCAGTCTGCAGGTCGTTCCCAAATCGGTACCAGCCGGCAAACACGATCACGTCGACCTGGTGCTCGCGTCAGGAATGGTCGCCCGGCTGACGGACCCGCGCCGCTTCGGTGCCGTTCTCTGGGCACCCGACGATCCCCTGCGTCACCCGCTGTTGGCGCGATTGGCGCCTGAACCGCTGGGGGCGGAATTCGATGCGGCCTGGTTACATGCGCGTACACGCGGCCGCAGCGCAGCCATCAAGACCATGGTGATGGACAGCCACATCGTGGTCGGTGTCGGCAACATCTATGCAAGCGAATCCTTGTTCCACGCCGGCATCCACCCCGGTCTCGCCGCCGGCCGCCTTTCGCTGGTGCGATGCGAAAAACTGGTTTTCGCAATCCGGGAAACGCTCGCCGCCGCCATCGAGGCCGGCGGCAGCAGCTTGCGCAATTACGTGGGCGCGGAAGGCCGTCCCGGGGAGTTCCAGCATACCTATTTCGTCTATGGCCGGCAGGGTGAACTTTGCCGCCTCTGCGGCACGGCCATCAAAGCCTTGCGCCACGGGCAGCGCTCGACATTCTTCTGTCCCACCTGCCAGCGCCGGTGACGGAATAATTCCCCTACCGCCCATCCTGCTTTCCGAATATAAGCTTCTGGTATTCCCGGTATAAGCAGCCGTATTTTTCCTTGACTCACCGGGAAAACATCCCGAGAATCCCCGCATACCGAAATGCGAAACCGGGCTGGCCTCAGCAGGTCGAAAAGGCGTCCAAACATCGCGGTTTATGCATTTTGGGGAAAAGATTATGGCGGCCGCGTCGTCTGGCTGCCTTTTCTTGTCGAAAAACGATCCCGCGGCGACATGGCATACGTTGGGAAATAATTCTGGAGAGGAATCCACTATGACTAGCAAAAAACGTTACCTGCGCATCGCGCTGGCGACGGCGTTCTCCGTGGCTGTTGCTGCGGGCAGCTCCTTCGCCGCCGATGTCGACGGCAACCGTGTATTGAATGCCGATAAGGAGCTCGAAAAGGGCAATTGGCTGACCTATCACGGTTCCTACAAATCGTGGCATTACAGCCCGCTCGATCAAATCAACACCAAAACCGTCGGCAAGCTGACGGAAGCCTGGTCGCATGCCGCCTCGCGTGCCAATCGTGGCCTGCAAGGCTTCCCCCTCGCGGTCGATGGCGTGCTGTATTACTCGAGCCCGTACAACCAGGTTTATGCGCTCGATGGCGCCACCGGCAAAATGTTGTGGACCTACAAGCAAAAACTGAATGAAGACCTGATTGCCCGCCAGACGCACTCGCCTTACAACCGCGGCATCGCCGCCGGCTACGGCCAGATCTTCATCGGCACGCTCGACGGCAAGCTGGCTGCGATCAACGCGAAGACCGGTGTGCTCAGCTGGGAAACCAAACTGGTCGACTCTGAAAAACTGACGGTTGGCTTTACCGGCGCACCCTTGCTGGTCAAAGACAAAGTCATCATCGGTTCGCAAGGTGGCGAATGGCCGTATCGTGGTCCGATTTTCGCAGTCAATGCGAAGACCGGCGAAAAGGTATGGCAGTTCTTCACCGTCGGCGGCAATGAAGGCACCAAGAGCGACCGGCGTGATACCTGGGGCAACGACTCCTGGAAAACTGGCGGCGGCGGCGGCTGGATGGCCGGCTCCTATGATCCGGAAACCAACGCAGTATGGTGGGGCACGGCCAATCCGGCACCGCTGTACGACTGGGCCGGCGACAAGTGGAAAACCGAAGGCCCGCGTCCTGGCGACAACCTCTACGTGACCTCGGTCATTCTGCTGGATGCCGACACGGGCGAACTCAAATCGTATCACCAGGAGCTGCCGCATGACGCTTGGGACTTCGACTCCTCCATGGGCGAGTTCGTGTTCCTGGAACGCGACGGCAAGAAGTACGTGATGCACCCGAACAAGGGCGGCTTCAACTTCGTGTACGACCGCACCGCCAAGCCCGTCAACGTTTACAAGGCTGTTGATGCGATCAACTTCGTCAAGGACATCAAGCCGGACGGCACGCTGGTGGGCCGTCGCGATCTGTCCGAAGGCAAGCACAAGAACCTATGCCCGGCAATCATGGGCGGCTTGAGCTGGAACGCGGGTACCTACAATCCGAAGACCGGCCTGTTCTATCGCGTGGGCTACGAATGGTGTATCGATCTTGAGGTCGTGAAGACCGAACCGATCGTCGAGCCGGTTGTACAGCTGAACATCGGCGCCAACTTCACGGCCGTCGGCCCTGATGGCGGCAAGATGCACGGCCACATCCGCGCGCGTGATCCGATCACCGGCAAGGTCAAGTTCGAAATCGCCTATCCGGGCGCGATCCCGCATGCCAGCCTGCTCTCTACCGGCGGCGGCCTGCTGTTCGTTCCGGAAGCCGACGGCACCCTGGCCGCTTACGATGCATCCAACGGCAAGAAGCTGTGGACGCACAACAATGGTCAAGGCCACGAAGGCGGCATCATTTCCTATCTGGCTGGCGGCAAGCAGTACGTTGCCGTGATGACCGGTTGGGGCAGCCTGGTCGGCGACGGATACGGCGACTGGTGGGGTGAACCCTGGAAGTCCATGCCGAAAGACTCCGGCGTGCTGAAGGTATTCGCTCTGCAGTAAGCCTTAAAAGCAGCTGCACTATGGAGGGCGGGAACGGTGTTCCCGCCCTTTTTGTCTATCTTGTATACCCGCAGGATCGTCGAAACGTTATTCTCGACGGAGCATTACCCGACGAATTGACGATTGTTTTCAGTTTCACGGAAGGACGATTACCTTGGGAACCATTGAGAAATTGCTGATCGGCATCAGCCTGGTCCTCGGCCTGACATCGTCGGCACTGGCCGACGAGGAAAAGAAAGCCAAACCGCCGCTGGACGTGAAGGCCACTTTTCGCACGATATGCAGCTATTGCCATCAGGATATGGGCCGCAAGCCCGGTAAGGCGCCGCAACTGATGGACTCCCAGCGCAGCGACGAATTCATCTTCAACCGTATCAAGAATGGCAAGCCCGGTCAGATGGCCGCGTTTGGTTCCTCTTTCAGCGACGACGACATCCGTCGCATCATCAAATACATCCGCAGCCTGAAGGCGGACGAAGAACCACAGAATCCCTTATGAGAAAACCTATTTTGAAGTGGCGGGCGCGATTCGCGCTCGCTTCACTATGGGCGGGCGCGGTATTCGCGTTCGCCACGGATGCCAGCGCCCGCGCGCTGGCCGAAGTCAAAGCACTCAACACCATTACCATGTGCGCCAATGCCGAGGCATTGCCGTATTCGAGCAAGAATCCCGACCAGCCTGGCTTCCAGCTCGAAATCGGGCGGGCGCTTGCCGACGGTCTCGGCCTGTCGCTTAACGTGGAATGGATCCTGGGCCGCCGCCGCGCGAATGTCGTGAACTGCGACATGATGCTTGATGTGACCAACGACCCGGAAGTTCACGAGGGCAAATTCAAGCTGTCTCATCCATACCAAACTTCCGGCGTGGCCCTGGGGCTGGGCAAAGGCGCTACGCCCATAAACGACTTCAAGGAACTGCAGAAAAGCCAGAAGATCGGCGTGATGGTCGGTTCATTTGCCAGCATGGTATTAGGCAAGGCGGGAAAGAGCACGTCGCCCTATGCATTCCAGACCGACATGCTGGATGACCTGGTGAAAGGCGAACTGTACGGCGCCGCTGCGTCGTCCGCGAGCGTGAGCTACTACATCAACCAGCACCCGGATTCCGGGCTGACTGTAGTACACGGCTTCGACACCGAGCCGCAACTGCACTGGGAAGTCGCAGTCGGGCTGCGCAAGGCCGACCAGGCATTGGTCGATGCGGTCAATCAGGTACTCGACAAACTGCTGGCCGACGGCACCATCAAGGCAATCTACGCGAAGTACGGAATCGAGCAGCGCCTGCGCTGAGCTTATCCAGACGGACCGTTCAGGCGGGAATATCTGCGTCTTGTGTGAGGCGCAGATATTTCTCCTGCAGTTCTTCCCTGGATTCGAGGTGCTGCGGGTCAAGCGGAATGCAGTCGACGGGGCAGACCTCCTGGCATTGCGGCCGGTCGTAGTGGCCGACGCATTCCGTGCATTTCTCCGGATCGATCTGATAGATTTCCACGCCCTGGAAAATGGCGTTGTTCGGGCACTCCGGCTCGCACACGTCGCAGTTGATGCACTCGTCGGTGATGATCAGTGCCATTAGCCCCCCGGTGCCAGTCTGGCATTCATGTGGGGAATCACCAGAGGATTCACGAAAGGCGATACGTCCCCACCCAGTGAGGCGATTTCACGCACCATGGTCGCGGAGATGAACATGTACTGTTCCGCCGGCGTCAGGAACAAAGTCTCGACGTCGGGATAGAGATTACGGTTCATGCCCGCCATCTGGAATTCGTATTCGAAGTCCGATACCGCCCGCAACCCGCGCAGGATGATCTTGGCGTCGTGCTTGTGCAGGAATTCCATCAGCAGACCGGAAAAGCCCTCCACCCTGACGTTTGGAAATGCGGCAAGCGTCTGCGTCGCCATCTCCACCCGCTCGTCCTCATCGAAAAATGGGCGCTTGCCGCGGCTGTCCGCCACGGCGACGATTATTTCGTCGAACAGGCTCGAGGCACGGCGCACGAGGTCTTCGTGGCCGCGTGTGATCGGATCGAAGGTTCCGGGGTAGACCGCCCGGTTGATTCGGATTTTCATAATTGCTGCCATTTTATCAGCAGACCGTGTACCTGCCCCGCCCTGGTCTGCTTGAGCAGCTCGACTCCCTCCGGCAGGGTGACCGGCCCTTCCGCTTCCAGATAGACACGCGCGCCAGGGGCCAGGCGCACGGGTAGCAACGGCAGCAGCCGCGGCAGCCAGCCGAGTTGGAACGGAGGGTCGAGGAATATCACGTCGTAGCCGCGCACATCCGTTTTGAGGAAACCGAAGGCGTCCGCGCGAACAATCTCCACCTGCCCAGCGGCCAGCATGGTCTGCGTTTCCCGTAGAGCGCGGTAGACACCCGCATTCTGCTCGACCATCACGACCTGGCGCGCACCACGCGACGCGGCTTCAAACCCGAGAGCGCCGCTGCCGGCAAACAAGTCGAGGCAGGTCTTACCGGTGAGGTCCTGCCCGAGCCAGTTGAACAGGGTCTCGCGCAACCGGTCGGGCGTGGGCCGCAAGGACTGGGTGTCGGGAAAGCGTACGATCCGGCTGCGCCATTGGCCGCCGATGATGCGTACCTGATTGGTCTTCAAGCGCGGGAGCGAATGGAATTAACGATGTACCGCAGGCTAGCATGCCGTTAGCAAAAGGGTCACGATCAGGGCGAGTCGGCGCCCGCGACGACCACGGTGACCATGCGTTCGGGATGAATGCGCCGGCGCCAGGCATCCTTGATCTGATCGAGCGTGAGGCGTTCGATCTGGGCTGGGAAATCATCGAGATAGGTCAACGGCAGGCGATAAAATCCGATTATCGACAGGTAATCCAGAATCTTCTTGTTGCTGTCGATGCGCAGTGGAAAACCGCCGATGATGTTCTGCTTGGCGGCATCCAGTTCTTCTGGCGTCGGTCCTTCGGCGACGAATTTCGCCAGCGTGTCCTGCGCCACTTTCAAAGCGTCTTGAGTCGTTTCCTTCTTGGTTTGCACGGCGATCTGAAACGGGCCTTCCAGCGCAAGGGGATTGAAAAAACTGTAGGTGCTGTATGCATACCCGCGCTTCTGCCGAATTTCGTCGTTTAGCCGGGAAGCAAAGCCACCGCCACCGAGCACGTAATTTCCCAGGAACAACGGGAAGTAGTCCGGATCCAGGCGCTTGATGCCTGGCTGGCCGATGAGAATATGCGCCTGGGTCGCCGGATGGGCGATGCGGCTGGTCTTTGCCGTTTGCAGTTGCGCAACCGGCGGCAGGGCCGGCAAAGCTTGCGAGCCGCGGTTCAGGCCGGCAGTCAGTTGCTCCGCGATCGCGCCCGCTTCGCTACGGGTGAGATCACCGATGATCGATACCACCGCATCGCGTGCGGTGAAATAGCCGCGATAGAACTCCACAAGGTCATCGCGGCGTAATTTCGCGACCGTTTCCACTTCACCTGCCCCGCGCTGCGAATAGGGATGATCGCCATAAAGCAGACGCCTGAATTCGCGATCGGCCAGAATTTCCGGGCGGGTCTCGGCTTCGCGCAAGCCGGCCAGCGTGCGCTGCTGCTCGCGTTCGAAAGTCTTCTGCAGGAAAGTCGGTTTCTGCAACACCGACCCCAGTAATCCCAGCGCTTCGTCGCGCTCGCGCGCGTTAGACAGGGTGCGTAACCCGTAGCCTGCGCGATCCATATCGAAACGGCCGGACAGGTCCGCGCCTATGCTAGCGAGGCGCTCGGAGATTTCGTCCTCGCCATACGCTCCCGCTCCGCTGCGCATCAGTCCCAGCGTGAGGGATGCGACGCCGGATTTTTCCGGCGCATCGCGACTGGAGCCTGCGGGGAAATCCACCGCGATGTCCAGCATCGGCAGGTCGTGAGTTTCGACGAACAGTACCCGCGCACCGCTTGTTGTCTGCCATTGCTGGATGGGCAACGTGGCATGCGCTGATGCCGCAACCAGGCTGGCAAGGGCCAGCAAGCCCTTCAAACACCGCACGCTAGCGCTGATCACGTCCAACTCCTTCAGGATTCGGGCGCGGGCGCTTTCCGCCGGGCAGCGGCTGCGGATCGAGCACCGCCACGGTCAGGTTGTCGTCGACCAGATATTTACGCGCTACCTCGCGCACCTGGTCGGCGGTGACTTCCTGCAATTTCTTCACCTGCCGGTCCGAGGAGTCGAACGGCAAGCCGATGGTCTGCAGCATGCCGATGCGCATCGCCTGGTAATACACCGAGTCGCGCGCATAGACCTGGGAGGCCGTCACCTGAGCCTTGACCCGCTGCAGTTCATCATCGCTGACGCCCTGCTCCACCAGCACGCGAATCTGTTCGCGCAATGCCGCTTCGACATCCGTCACGGTTTTGCCTTCGGCAGGGACCCCGTCGAGGAAAAAGAGGGCCGGGCCGCGATTAATCAGGTCGTAACTGGAATTCGCCGAATTCGCCACACGCGATTTCCTGACCAGCTCGCGATTAAGCCTGGACGCATCATTGCCGTCGAGAATGCCGTTGAGGACGAACAACGCATAGGGCTCCCAGTCTTTTTCGACATCACGCAATACTGGCGCGTGATAGGCCATCACCAGGTAGGGCAACTCGGCCGGCGCCTTGACCGTGATGCGCTTGATGCCGAACTGGCGCGGCTCGACGTGAATTTTTCGCTCGGGCATCATGTGCGCCGGAATCGGCCCGAACAATTTTTCCGCGAGCGCGAATACTTCTTCCGCCTTGACGTCGCCGGCGACCACCAGCGTCGCGTTGTTCGGCGCATACCATTTTTCATACCAGCCGCGCGCGTCGGCGATTTGCATGTTCTGCAAATCGTTCATCCAGCCCACCACCGGCGAACGATAGGGGTGCGATATGTAAATGGTCGCCATCAACTGTTCTCGCAACTGGGAATGCGGGTCGTCATCGGTGCGCGAACGCCGTTCTTCCATTACGACCTTCGATTCCTTGGCGAATTCCTCTTCAGCAAAGGAAAGGTTGACCATGCGATCGGCTTCCAATTCCAGTGCGACGGGAAGCTTTGATTTATGCAGCTGCTGGAAGTAGGCGGTGTAATCGCGTGATGTAAACGCATTTTCACGGCCTCCTGCGCGGGCAATGGTTCGGGAGAATTCGCCCACCGGCACCTTCTTCGTACCCTTGAACATCATGTGCTCGAGCATATGCGCGACACCGGTGGTGCCACTCACCTCGTCCATGCTGCCGGCGCGATACCAGACCATCGATACCGCCACCGGCGAACGGTGATCTTCCTTGACGATGATGGTCATGCCGTTAGGCAGGGTCCGCTGCGCAACAGTCGCTGCGGAGGCAGGCGTGCCGATGCAAATCAAAGCCAGGGCCACGATGGCGGATCGAAACGGGAAACGCTTGTTCAACATGCTTGTGGGTGAACCGGGAACAAACAGAATAGAATTGATGTTGTCAGGTGTTTTTTTCAAGTAACGATCACGCAACGATGTGACAGCGCGAGAGTATGTTAAGTTTCCTGAAGCGTGACAAGGGCGAGATAGCGGATAGCGGCGACGGCACCGGCTGGGCGGCGAAACTGCGGCAGGGGCTGGCATCCACTCGGGCGCGCCTGTCAGCGCAGCTCGCCGGCGTTTTCGGTGCGGGCCGCAAGATAGACGAAGCGCTGTTCGAGGAAATGGAATCGATCCTGCTTTCCTGCGACGTGGGTACCGACGCGACTGCGCATCTTCTCGATGCAACACGCAGCCGGGCCCGGGCACAGGGACTGACAGATGCCGCGCAGATTCAGGACGTCCTCAAGCAGGCGTTGCTCGAATTGCTCAAACCGCTGGAACAGCCGCTGGAGACGTCGCGGGCCCGGCCATTCGTCATACTCATCGCCGGCGTGAATGGCGCAGGCAAGACAACGTCGATCGGCAAACTCGCACGCCTCTTCCAGATGGAAGGCAAGTCGGTCCTGCTCGCTGCGGGAGACACCTTCCGCGCCGCGGCGCGCGAGCAACTGAAAGTCTGGGGCGAACGTAATAATGTGACGGTGATCGCGCAGGAAGGCGGGGACGCCGCCGCGGTCATATTCGACGCGATTCAATCGGCGAAAGCAAAAAATATCGATGTGGTCATCGCAGACACCGCGGGGCGGTTGCCCACGCAATTGCATCTCATGGAGGAACTCCGCAAAGTCAAGCGGGTGATTGCCAAGGCCATTCCCGATGCGCCGCATGAAGTGCTCCTGGTGCTCGACGCCAACAACGGGCAAAACGCGGTCAGCCAGGTAAAAGTTTTCGATGCTGCAATCGGCGTGACCGGTATCGTGCTGACGAAACTGGACGGCACGGCCAAGGGTGGCGCAATTGCCGCCATGGCGCGCAACAAACCCATTCCGCTGCGCTTCATCGGCGTTGGAGAAGCAGTGGACGATCTGCGGCCTTTTTCAGCGGCTCAGTTCGTGGAGGCATTGTTCGAGTGAACGCGGAAGGTGGCCGTAACTCGATGATCCAGGTCAGTCATGTTTCCAAGCGCTATGCCGGCGGCTATGAGGCATTGCGCGACGTAACCTTCTCCGTGGAATCCGGCGAGATGGTCTTCATTACCGGGCATTCGGGCGCCGGAAAAAGCACGTTGTTGAAATTGATTACCGCCATCGAAAGGCCGACGGCGGGCAGCGTCGTCATCAACGGCCAGAATGTTTCAGCCATGAAGGCCGGCATGATTCCGTTTTTCCGGCGCAATTTCGGGCTTATTTTCCAGGATCACAAGCTGCTGTTCGACCGTAACGTATTCGAAAATGTAGCCCTTCCCCTGGCAATTACGGGCTTTCCGCGCGGCGAAATTGCGAAGCGCACGCGCGCAGCACTCGACAAAGTCGGGTTGCTCGGGCGCGAGAAAGCGAGGCCGATTGCGCTCTCCGGCGGCGAACAACAACGCCTATGCATCGCGCGCGCCATCGTTAATCGGCCGGCCATCCTGCTCGCCGACGAACCCACCGGGAATCTCGATACTGCGTATGCCGAGGAAATCATCGCCATGTTCAGGTCGTTCAATCAGGTCGGCGTCACCGTGGTCATTGCCACGCATGACGAGGATATGATCGAGCGGCTCGGTCCGCGTATCCTGCATCTCGACCACGGCAGGATCGCAGCATGAACTGGCTGCTTGTTCACCTCGATACCCTGCGCGACAGCCTGGCCAGGCTGCTACACCAGCCCGTCGCCTCAGCGCTGAACGTCATCGTGATGGGCATCGCCCTGTCACTGCCCGCCGGCTTCTATCTCGGACTGAACAACCTGCAGGCATTTTCCAGGCAACTTTCCAGCGATCCCCAGGTGAGCATTTTCATGGAAGTCGACGCCGGCAAAGCAGACGTCGCCGCCGTGGAACAGCGACTGAAGGCCAATCCGGACATCGGCCGCGTGGAGTTCATTTCCCGCGACCAGGCACTGGCCCGCCTCAAGCGCAGCGCCGGCCTCTCCGACGTCCTCGCCAACCTTGGACGCAACCCCCTGCCGGATGCGTTCGTCGTCACTGCGCGGAGCAATGACCCGGCGACGCTCGAAGCGCTGCATGATCAGGCAGTCAAACTGCCGAAGGTCGAGCACGTGCAACTGGACGCCGACTGGGCACGCCGGCTCGACGCGGCGCTGAACGTCGGGCGCGCACTGGTCACCCTGCTCGCCATATTGCTGGCCGTCGCATTGGTGGCCGTGACCTTCAACACGATCCGGCTACAGATCCTTACCCGCCGCGACGAAATCGAGGTGTCCAAGCTGATCGGCGCCACGAACCCTTTCATTCGCCGGCCTTTTCTGTACTTCGGTGCCCTGCAGGGGCTGGCCGGGGGCTTGGCCGCATGGGCGATCGTGGCGGTGGGCGTGCTGGTCCTTAATATCCAGCTCGCTGACCTGTCCGGGCTTTACGGCGCCCTCTTCAAACTGGAATGGCCGGGAACAGGCGACACGCTGACGTTGCTGGCGTTTTCGGCCCTGTTGGGATGGTTAGGAGCATGGCTCTCAGTGAGTCGTCACTTATGGCTTATCGAGCCTCAGTAGCTAGCCACGCAGCGGCCCGGAAAGAACTTTCGGGTCGATTGGCACTCTGAAGTCCCGAGTGCTAAAATTTCGCCAAAGGAGATACATTCCATGACTAATGCGTTGGCTCTTTCGATTCCCTTCCCGTCACTGGCGGGCAGCCTGGATACGTATATTCAGTCCGTAAATCGTTTCCCGCTCCTGACCCAGGAAGAGGAGACGGCTTTGGCGCGCCGCCTGCGCGATGACGACGATGTGGATGCCGCCCGCCAGCTGGTGGTGTCCCACCTGCGTGTCGTCGTGTCAATTGCGCGCGGCTACCTTGGCTATGGGTTGTCGCACGGAGACTTGATCCAGGAAGGTAACATCGGGCTGATGAAGGCCGTCAAGCGCTTCGATCCGGAACGAGGTGTGCGCCTGGTTTCCTTCGCCGTGCATTGGATTCGCGCCGAAATTCATGAGTTCATCCTGAAGAACTGGCGCATG
Organism: Betaproteobacteria bacterium; assembly: GCA_043758735.1. Lineage (GTDB taxonomy): Bacteria > Pseudomonadota > Gammaproteobacteria > Burkholderiales > JACQAP01 > JACQAP01. The sequence goes on along the minus strand of JAYVMZ010000093.1, from coordinate 987 downwards.
GTCAAAGTCGCAACGACCAAGGCGCAGCGCAAGCTGTTCTTCAACCTGCGCAGCCTGAAGCGCAGCCATTCCACCATGACACCCGACGAGGTCGAAGCGGTTGCAAGAAAGCTCAACGTCAAGGCCGCGGACGTAGTGGAAATGGAAACCCGCATGGGTGGCCACGACTTGGCGCTGGAACCACTTAGTGACGACGACGAAGACAATTTTTCGCCGATCGCGTACTTGACCAACGCCGAGGACGAACCCGGACTCGTGCTGGAACACGAGCAAACGGAACGTGCTCGCAGCAAGGGCCTTGAAAGCGCGTTGACAGCTCTGGATCCGCGCAGCCGTCGCATCATCGAGGCGCGCTGGTTGGGTGAGCAGGACAACGCGACGCTGCATGATCTGGCCGGAGAATTCGGTGTTTCCGCGGAACGCATCCGCCAGATCGAAAGCCAGGCGATGAAGAAAATTCGCGGCCTGATGGTGAGTGCCGGCTGAAACGTCGACCAGCAGTGCTACGAACAAGCCCCGCGTTGCGGGGCTTTTTTTTCGGAACTGTGTACTTTACAAACGCAAATGCTAGAATCAAAAAGCGTGACAGGCCGTTCTGAAGGCAGCTACTTGCTGCGCTCCTTTGGTTTCGCTTTGGCTTTTAATTTGTGCGGTGTGGGCGGAGTCGATAGCATTCTGCGAAGCACATCGTCTTCACCAGGCGGTTTTTGTTCGCGTTTTTTCGGTTGCGTCATGAGGAAAGTCTAGCAGCCTGTCGGACTTAGCAATTTGACGCAAAGCAATATGCGTGTAGCACGCAATCAACAACCCCGCCCCAAGGGGCGGGGTATGAAGTCAGGACTTCTGTCTAACGTTCGCGGCAAGCCGCGGGGAATTAGACCCCGAGAGATTTAAAGGCGGTAAAGGCTTCCTGGAAAATTTTGAAAGCAATCTAACGAATAGCGTTTATCCGCCGCAGCAGACGAAGCGGAACGAAGTGATCAGGCA
>JAYVMZ010000092.1:0-4550 GCA_043758735.1 Betaproteobacteria bacterium | reverse complement strand
CCGCAATTGCGGCGCGCTATTGATACCGGGGCGAACGGACATTACTGTGGTTCGTTCGGGTAGACGATGTCGGCGCGTCGGTTCTTCGCCAAGCTCTCTTCATCCTGGCCGAAAGCGACCGGTTTCTCCGCGCCGAAGCTGACCGTTTCAATCTGCTTCTCGCCGACACCGAGCAGCACCATCGCACGCTTGACGCTGTCCGCGCGGCGCTGGCCCAGTGCGAGGTTGTACTCGCGGCTGCCGCGATCGTCGCAATTGCCCTGCACGGCGATTTTAAGATCGTTATGGTCCATCAGGAATTTCCCGTGCCCTTCGATCACCGGCACGTACTCTTCCTTGATCTCGTAACGGTTGTATTCGTAATAGACGCTGCGCTTTGCCAGCGCGCTGCCCGGCTCCTTGAGCTGCGCCCAGGCGTCGCCCTTGAGCTGCGAGCCGCCGACCCCGGCGCCCGGCAGCGGCTTGACGATCGCCTGATCGTTCTGAGCTTGCTGGCGGCGCTGCTGCTCGTCGAGCTGGCGCTTGAGTTCTTCCTGTTCCTTGGCGGTCTTGGCTTGGCGGTCGGCGTCCGGCGTCTTTGCGTCCTGCTGGCGCTTGGCCTGCTGCTGGTCAAACAGGTCGCGCTGTTCTATGTCGGCACTTTTTTGTCCCTGGCTCGCGCACGCGGCAAGCAAGAAAGTCAGGGACAGGGCATAAAGATTATTTCTCATCAATTACTCCTTTCGGCGATTGTTCGGAAGCGGTCCCCACGCAGGCTCGCGAATGTCGCCTGACTGCGCGGTAATTTTTTGCTTGATCCGTCCATCGCTCGAGACGGCGGCTAATATACCACGCCCCTTTGTCTCGGAAGCGTAGAGGATCATCTTGCCGTTCGGTGCGTACGTCGGCGACTGATCGAGACCGCCCGCGGTCAGGATTTGCATCTGCCGCGTGGCGATATCCTGCACGGCGACGTTGAAATGGCCTTCCTCTCGGTGGATGAAAATGAACGATTTCCCATCCGGGCTGTAACGCGGTGTGACGTTGTAGCTGCCTTCGAAAGTCAGCCGCTCGGCTTCGCCCTGCCCGTCCGCACGCATTCGGTAAATCTGCGGGCTGCCGGCGCGATCGGAGGTAAACAGGATGGTCTTGCCATCGGGCGAGAAACTCGGTTCGGTGTCGATTGCCTGGTTGCTCGTCAGGCGGCTCAGCCCGGTGCCGTCGGCGCCGATGATGTAGAGATTGGACGTGCCGTCCTTGGTCAGCACGACCGCCAGCTTCTTGCCATCCGGCGACCACGACGGCGCGGAATTCGATCCTTCAAAGTTGGCCAGTACCGTGCGGGTGCCATCCAGCAGGTTGTGCACGAACACGATCGGCTTGCGCCGCTCGAAGGAGACATAGGCAATGCGAGTGCCGTCCGGCGACCATTGCGGCGAAATGATCGGCTCCCGGTGCGCCAGGATGAAATCGGAGTTGAATCCGTCCGCGTCGGCCACCTGCAGCTCGAAGCGATTCTCGTTTTTGGTCACATAGCAGATCTTGGTGGCGAACACGCCGGCGTCGCCGGTGAGTTTTTCATAGATCATGTCGGCGATCTTGTGCGCCGTTATGCGCAATTGCGGCACGCTGACGGTGTAGGAAAATCCAAGCACCTGCGACTGCTTGGCTACATCCATCAACCGGAAGCGCACTTCCGCATGACCGTCGGTCTTTTCCAACACGCTGCCGATGACCATCGTCTCCGCGCCTTCGCCTTTCCAGTAGCGATAATTGATTTCCGAAGGTTCCGCCGGTAAGGGGCGCGCGCTGCCGATCGAGCCGAGTTTGAACAGTCCGCTGCGTTGCAGGTCGGCTGAAATGATCTGGGCCATGCGCTGCGCGAACCGGTCTTCGTTGGCGAAGGGCACGACGGTAATCGGGATCTGGTTGGCGCCGCCGCCGATGATTTCGATGGCGATCGGCGCGGCCGCCGCCCGGACGCAGAGCATGCACAGCAACAAGGCAGCCGCCGCGCTCCAGCCAAATAAGCGATGTATCGGAATGAAAGTGGACATGAAGGATGGATATGCAGGAGGTTTATATTTTGACTTCGCTCAGTCTTTGGGTCTGAAAACCAGGTTGAGTTCCCGGAAGTTTTCCTGGAACAGGTCCGTGTCGTTCGGCACCGGCAACGGTTGTGCAGCCGCGATGGCGCGTTCCACCGCCGCGTCGTACGCCGGATTGCCACTCGATTTCTTCAGGTTCGCGCTCAATACCTCTCCTCCAGGTAACAACACGACCTCGAAACGGGCTTCGATGTTGCTGCGTTCCGCGCCAGGCGGCAGCACTACGTGACCCCTGATTTTGAGTTGGATGCGCGCCCGCCAGTCGTCGATGACCTTCTGTTGAGCCGCACGCGCCGCCGCCTCGGCCTTGCGCTTCGCCTCGTCGGCTTCTCGTACCTTGCGCGCGGCCTCGTGCTGTTTGCGCTCCTCCTCGCGCTTCGCGTCTTCGATGCGCTTCTGGTCTTCAGCGTGCTTGCGCTCTTCCGCGCGGCGCGCCTCGTCTTCTTTGTGCAGTTTTTCCTGCTCCGCGCGCTTCTGTTCGGCTTCTTCGCGTCGCTGGTCCTCGGCAGCCTTGCGCTGCTCTTCTTCCAGTTTGCGCTTTTCCACTTCCGCCTTCTTCAGTTCCTCCTTGCGCTCGGCCTCGGCCTTCTTCTGCTCTTCGCGCAACGCGGCTTCCTCTTCCTTCTGCTTGCGCAGCTTTTCCTTAAGCTCGATGTCCGCAGCCGACGGCTTGGGCGCTTCCACTTTCGGCGCGGGCGGCGGCGGGGGCACTGGTTCCTTCTTCACCTCGGGAACCGGTTTCGGCGGCGGCTGCAGTACGGGCTTCGGCGCGGGCTTGGGCGGTTCCGGCGGAAGCACGACTTTTTTTGACGGTTCGGGCAGGTCCTGCCACAGGTCGACCACGACCGGGCTCGCGATTTTTTTCTGCCAGCTGACACCGAACACGAGCAGTCCGAAGAACATCAGGTGCACCACTACCGCCAGTGCACCCGACGTGACGCGGCCGGGTTCGTCAGCCTTGCGCAGTCTCATCCCGAACGCGGCTTGGCCAGCAGCCCGACACGCTTGACCTGATTTTGCTGCAGCAGATCCATGATCTGGATCACGGCCTCGTACTTCACGTCCTTGTCCGCGGAAATGACCACCGGCTGATCGGGCTTTTTCGCCTGCTTGCTCCTGATCAGCTTGATCAGTTCATCACGATTGACCGGCCGCTCGGCACCCGACACATCCCGGTCGGTGAGCGACAGGGCGCCGCCGACTCGAATCGAGATTTCCATGGGCAGGGCCGGCGGGGCGGAACTCTTGCCGATGCTCGGCAGGTCGATCACGCCGGGATTCATCAGCGGCGCCGTGACCATGAAAATCACCAGCAAAACCAGCATCACGTCGATGTAAGGCACGACGTTGATCTGGTTCATCAGGCGCGGATGACGCCGGCGGTTGGTCGCCATGGCCGGATCAGTTCGAGTTCAGGGCCGCGTGCTGCCCGGTTGCGGCCTGCTGCGGCGCATTGGCCTGGCGCTGCAGGATGTTGGAGAACTCTTCCATGAAGCTGTCGAAGCGCGTCGACAGGCGCTCTATATGGCGCACGAAATGGTTGAAGGCGATGACCGCCGGTATGGCCGCGAACAGCCCCATGGCGGTGGCGACCAGGGCTTCGGCAATGCCCGGCGCCACGTGCGCGAGGGTGGCCTGGCCGACGTTCGCCAGTCCGCGAAATGCGTTCATGATGCCCCACACCGTGCCGAACAGCCCGACGTAGGGGCTGACCGAGCCGACCGTCGCCAGGAAGGACAGGTGCGCCTCCAGACGGTCCAGTTCGCGCTGGTAGGTGGCGCGCATGGCCCGGCGCGTGCCGTCCATGATCATGCCGAGGTTGGTGCCGGTTTGCTTGCGCAGCTTGACGAATTCGCGGAATCCCGACTCGAAGATGCGCTCCATGCTGCCCGCGTCATGGCGCGCGCCGGCCGCCGCCTGGTAGAGCGTGCCGAGATCGGCGCCGCTCCAGAAGCTGCGCTCGAACTGGTCCGTGCGGCGCATGGCGTCGCGAACCACGAACATCTTGCGGAAGATGAACCACCACGAAATCATCGACACCACCAGCAGCAGCGCCAATACCAGCTGCACCAGCACGCTGGCGTTGCCGATCAGGCTGATCAGGGACAGGTCTTGGGATACGTTCATGGTGTCGTATGCAGTCCTTTAAACGCGGTTAAGGTGCCGGCGGGGTTGACCGGCCCGGATTATTTCTGTCGCCACTGGCTTGGCCCCGTCCGCCAATGACAGCCGGATGTCCTCCGGAAATGGCAGGGGCTTCAGGCTGTCCGCTGCGACACAGGCGACATTCACGGTGGCGCGCATCAGCGCTTCGCCGTTGCGCCGGACTTCCTGGACAAAAGTCACCTGGGCACGGCCCAGCTTTTCCACCGCCGCGCTGACCGCCAGGAGGTCATCGAGCAAAGCCGGTTTCATATAGGCGATCTGGATCTGTCTGACGATGAATACGAGCTTGAATCGGCT
>JAYVMZ010000091.1:0-4210 GCA_043758735.1 Betaproteobacteria bacterium | reverse complement strand
CCGCGTGCCTTTTCTTCCGGCGCCGCATCGATCTGGTCGTAGTTCTTCGCTTCCCCTCCGTATTTCTTCGACATCACGTGCGTGATCGCCGCCGTCAGCGTCGTCTTGCCATGGTCCACGTGCCCAATCGTCCCTACATTCACGTGCGGCTTCGTGCGCTCAAACTTTCCCTTTGCCATCGCTGTTCCTTCCTGCTTACGCAGCCTTCTTATTGATCACAGCTTCCGCGACTGTCTTCGGAGCTTCGGAGTAGTGCTTGAATTCCATCGTGTAAGTAGCACGCCCCTGGGTGGCCGAACGCAACGAGGTCGAATAACCGAACATTTCAGCCAGCGGCACCTCAGCCTTGATCACCATCGTTCCGTGCACTTCTTCCTGCCCTTGGATCATGCCGCGGCGCGACGACAGATCGCCAATGACATTACCCATGAAATTTTCCGGCGTTTCCACTTCCACCGCCATCATCGGCTCGAGCAGCACCGGGTTAGCTTTGCGCATGCCGTCCTTGAACGCCATGGACGCTGCCATCTTGAAAGCGTTTTCGTTCGAGTCGACGTCATGGTAAGAACCGTCGAACAAGGTGACCTTGACATCTACGACCGGGAAGCCGGCGAGCACGCCGTTCGGCAGGGTTTCCTGCAGCCCCTTGTCTACCGCCGGGATATATTCGCGCGGCACTGTGCCACCCTTGATCGCATCCACGAACTCGTAACCTTTGCCCGCCTCGTTCGGCTCGACCCTGATCCAGACGTGGCCATACTGGCCGCGGCCACCGGACTGCTTGATGAACTTGCCTTCGACTTCGACCGATTTTTTGATCGCTTCGCGATAAGCCACCTGCGGCTTGCCGACGTTGGCTTCCACGCCGAATTCGCGCTTCATGCGGTCGACAATGATTTCCAGGTGCAACTCGCCCATGCCGGAAATGATGGTCTGACCGGATTCTTCGTCGGTGTGCACGCGAAATGACGGATCTTCCTGCGCCAGGCGGTTCAGCGCAATGCCCATTTTTTCCTGGTCGACCTTGGTCTTCGGCTCAACCGCTTGCGAAATCACCGGTTCCGGGAAAATCATGCGCTCAAGCATGATGATCTTGTCGGGATGGCACAGCGTTTCGCCAGTCGACGCTTCCTTCAGGCCCACGGCGGCCGCGATATCGCCGGCGCGCACTTCCTTGATTTCTTCGCGCTGGTTGGCGTGCATCTGCAGCAGCCGGCCGATGCGCTCCTTGCGTTCGCGCACCGAGTTGTAAACGGTGTCGCCCGAATTCAGCACGCCGGAATAGACGCGGATGAAAGTCAGCTGACCGACATAAGGGTCGGTCATGATCTTGAACGCCAACGCCGCGAACGGCTCGCTGTCGTCGGCCTTGCGCGTTACGATTTCACCCCTGCCGGTCTCACCGGAAACCGGGGGAATGTCGATCGGCGACGGCATGTAGTCGATCACCGCGTCGAGCATGGCCTGCACACCCTTGTTCTTGAACGCTGAGCCGCACAGCATCGGCACGACTTCGTTCTTGATGACGCGGATGCGCAAACCCTTCTTGATGTCCTCGATCGAGAGATCGTGTCCCTCGAGATACTTGTTCATCAGTTCGTCGCTACCTTCCGCCGCGGCTTCAACGAGCTTTTCGCGCCATTTCTTGCACTCCGCGAGGAGGTCGGCTGGAATTTCGCGTTCTTCGTACTTCATGCCCTGGGATGCTTCATCCCAGTAAATAGCTTTCATCTTGACCAAGTCGACCAGGCCTTCGAATTTCTCTTCTGCGCCAATGGGCACCTGAATCGGAATCGGGTTGCCCTTCAGCCGCGTCCTGATGTGGTCGTAGGATTTGAAGAAGTCGGCACCCTGGCGGTCCATCTTGTTGATGAAAGCCAGACGCGGCACCTTGTACTTGTTGGCCTGGCGCCAGACAGTCTCCGATTGCGGCTGCACGCCGGCAACCGCGTCATAGACCATGCATGCGCCGTCGAGCACACGCATTGAGCGTTCGACTTCAATGGTGAAGTCGACGTGTCCGGGTGTGTCGATGATGTTGATGCGATGCTGGGGCTGCGTGCCGTCCATTCCCTTCCAGAAGCAAGTCGTTGCCGCGGAGGTAATCGTTATGCCGCGTTCGCGCTCCTGCTCCATCCAGTCCATGATGGCGGCGCCGTCGTGGACTTCGCCGATCTTGTGCGATACGCCGGTGTAGAACAGGATGCGTTCGGTGGTCGTGGTCTTACCGGCATCGATATGCGCACTGATGCCGATGTTGCGGTAACGTTCGATGGGAGTGATGCGGGGCATGTGTTTTTCCGGAAATCTCGCGAGTTAGAACCGATAATGGGCGAAAGCCTTGTTGGCCTCTGCCATGCGGTGCACTTCCTCACGCTTCTTCATCGCGCCGCCACGGCCTTCGGCCGCTTCGGCCAACTCACTTGCCAGGCGCGCATCCATCGACTTTTCGGCGCGCTTGCGTGCGGCATCGCGCAACCAGCGCATCGCCAGCGCATTACGGCGCACCGAACGTACTTCAACCGGAACCTGGTAATTCGCGCCACCGACGCGGCGGCTCTTGACCTCGACCATCGGACGCACGTTGTTCAGGGCGAGCGTAAAAACTTCAAGCGGATCCTTGCCAGTCTTTTTATTGATCTGGTCGAGCGCGCCATAGATGATTCGTTCTGCGACGGACTTCTTGCCGCGGGTCATCAACACGTTGATGAACTTGGCAAGCTCCTGGCTGCTGTATTTCGGATCCGGAAGCGTCTCGCGCTTCGGCACTTCTCTGCGTCGTGGCATAAGTCCTCAGTCCTTCAGAATTTTTTCCCGCACGTCTTCAGGCGGCTTTCGGCTTCTTGGCGCCGTACTTGGAACGGCTTTGCTTGCGATCCTTCACGCCCTGGGTATCCAGGCTGCCGCGCACCATGTGGTAACGCACGCCGGGCAAATCCTTGACCCGGCCCCCGCGAATCAACACGACCGAGTGTTCCTGCAAATTGTGGCCTTCACCGCCGATGTAGCTGATGACTTCAAAACCGTTGGTCAGGCGGACTTTCGCAACCTTGCGCAAGGCCGAATTCGGCTTCTTCGGCGTCGTGGTGTACACGCGGGTGCAGACGCCGCGCTTCTGCGGCGACCGCGCCAGCGCGGGCACCTTGCTTTTCATTTTCGGCGAAGTCCGAGGCTTCCGGACTAACTGGTTGATTGTTGGCATTATTTACAGTCCTAGAAAAACCCGGGACGGCGTTGCCGCCGTCCCTTGTGTGTGCTGCATTCGCCACCGCTCCGGGATTGCCGCCGGAACGGCGGGTAAAAAGACGGCAGATTCTATGTGCCGTCGCCTGTAGTGTCAAGCAACCTGCTCGTCTCCCGCCGCTTCCGCAGTGGCTGGCTCGGCGATAAGACTCTCCGTCGTCGCGAACTGATCCACCTGGTTGCGAGTGCGGCGATTCTTGTGATACGCCAGTCCGGTCCCTGCCGGAATCAGTCGACCAACGATGACATTTTCCTTGAGGCCGCGCAGGTCGTCCTTTTTGCCCATGATTGCCGCTTCGGTCAGTACCCGGGTGGTTTCCTGGAAGGAAGCCGCAGAAATGAACGAATCGGTTGAGAGCGACGCCTTGGTAATGCCCAGCAACAGGTATTCGTAAGTCGCAACCTTTTTACCCGCCGCCGTAAGCTTGTCATTGACCTCCAGCAATTCGGAGCGCTCGACCTGCTCGCCGATGATGAACTCCGAGTCGCCGATGTCCACGATCTGCACGCGGCGCAGCATCTGCCGCACGATGACTTCAATGTGCTTGTCGTTGATCTTGACGCCCTGCAGACGATAGACATCCTGCACTTCGTCGGTGATATAGCGCGCCAGCGCCTCGACACCCAACAGGCGCAGGATGTCGTGCGGATCAGCCGGGCCGTCCACGATGACCTCACCCTTGTTCACGACCTGGCCGTCGTGGGCCATGACGTGTTTGTCTTTCGGGATCAGGTATTCGTGGGCAACGGCGTCCGGATCGGTTATCACCAGGCGTTGCTTGCCCTTGGTGTCCTTCCCGAAAGAAACCGACCCGGTGACTTCCGCGAGTACGCCCGCATCCTTCGGCGACCGGGCTTCGAACAGCTCGGCCACCCGCGGCAGACCCCCGGTGATGTCGCGCGTCTTGGACGTCTCTTGCGGAATGCGCGCGAGTACTTCGCCCACGCCCACCTGCTGGCCGTCCTT
>JAYVMZ010000090.1:0-6613 GCA_043758735.1 Betaproteobacteria bacterium | reverse complement strand
CAAGCGTGTCTTCGGAAAAGTTACGGCCCGCAACCAGCATGAAAACAGGTTAGCGAAAAATCCGCCCCGTGTCCAGCTAAAAATGTGGGACAGGATCAGCCCTTTCAAGGGGGAGGGGAGTTTGGCTCACGGGCAATGTGGTGGTCAGGTGCTAATCCGTAATTGCCGAGTAAACCAGCTGCTTGAACAGCTTGCGGTAGTAGGCGCGGATCGGGCTCGGCGCCTGGGTCATGTACACGCCGACGAGTTGCTCTTTCGGGTCTACCCAGAAATAGGTTCCGGCGAAACCCCCCACATGAATTCCCCGGCCGAACCGGAAACGCCGGCCACGCCGGCTGCCTGGCGCACCGCGAATCCCAGTCCGAACGTGTAGCCCGGTGTGCTCAGAAGGACTTCACCCGGCGTCATCGGCGACAGGGCCTGGATGCGCGTGCCCAGATGATCGGTCGTCATCAATTCGACAGTGGTCCGGCTCAGGTAGCGTTTGCCGTCGAACTGGCCACCGTTCGCCATCATTTGCGCGAAGCGCAGGTAATCGGTCGCGGTCGACACACCGCCTCCGCCTCCGGAATCGTTGTTGGGAACCGCGGTGACGTCCCAGAGTTTGTTCGGTTTGCCGCTTGACGCATCGATCGGCAGGGCCTCAGCGAGCCGGGATTGTTTCTCCCGCGGCACAGAGAACCCGGTGTCCTTCATATCCAGCGGTTTGAACAGGCGCTCGTCCATGAAATCCGACAGACGCTTGCCGGAAACGGCTTCGATCACGCGCCCGAGCATGTCGGTGGACAGGCTGTACTCCCAGATCGTGCCCGGCTGATGGATGAGCGGCGATTTGGCAAAGCTCTCGATTTCCTGGGCCGGGGTCAGCCCGCGGGGATCGTCGTCGATGCCGCCTTTTGCATACGCATCCCGGACCGGCGCGTTCTGCGTAAGGTTCGCGTAGGCGAGGTCGGAGGTATGGCGCAGCAGATCCTGCACCGTCATTTCGCGATCGGACGGAACCAGTGTGTAGGTGACCTTGGCGAATTCTCCATCCGCTTTCGCCACGCTGACCTGTAATCCCTTTACTGCGGGGATGAACTTCGACACCGCATCGTTGAGCTGCATCTTGCCGTCTTCGACCAGCATCATCGCGCCGACCGAAACCAGCGGCTTGGTCATGGAATAGATGCGGAAGATCGCGTCTTTCGACAGCACCTTACCCGCCTCCTTGTTCTGGAAGCCGACGGTTTCGGAGTAAACCAGCTTGCCCCTGCGCGCGACCATCACCACCACGCCCGGCAGGTTGCCTTTGTCGATCTCCTGCGCGAAGGCTTCCTTGATGTGGGCGAGTTTTGGTGCGGACATGCCGACGGATTCCGGCGATGCGGAGGGCAGGCCTTGCGCCTGCACGAACGCCCCCGAGAGAACAGCCGTCGCCGCGAAACAAAACCTTGCAATGCGTTGCAGAGCCATGAAGTTCCTCCTCAGGAATTTATATTATTTTCCGGCGTCGATTGCGCGCAGGTTCATGCCCATCTTACTTTTTCTTCGTCGGATCCTTCAGGTAACACTTCCACCCTGTTGCCGTCGAGTTCTTCGGAATGGCCTCGGGCAGGTGGGCCATGACGGTAGGCAGGGATTGCGCGAACGTGGCCTCGCATTCCTCGATTGTCTTGATGTTCGGATTGAAGACGACGTACTTGTCTATGTCCGTCTCGTTCTTGAGTGAGATTTCTACATAGACGCCCGGCGCTTCTTCGGGTTTCTGTTTGCAGCCTGCCAGCATCAGCAGGACCACGGTGAAAATACAAACCGTAATATTCTTCATCAAGCCGAGCCTTCAGGATTTCTGCGAAGCATACAAGGCCCGGCTCAAGTCCTCGACCAGATCGTCGGGATTTTCCAGGCCGACGGACAACCGCACCGTGCCTTCCGTGATGCCCGCTGCGCGCAACGCGGCTTCGTCCATCCGATAATGCGTCGTCGTCGCGGGATGGATGACCAGCGACTTCGCATCCCCGACATTGGCCAAGTGTGAGAATACCTTCAGCGCTTCGATGAAGCGGCGTCCCGCGACGCGGCCTCCTTTCAGGCTGAACGTAAAAACGGCGCCACAGCCATGCGGCAGTATCCTTTTCGCGAGCTCATGGTCGGGATGCGATTCGAGTTCGGGGTAGGAGACCGTTTCAATCGCCTCGTGTTTCGCCAGGAATTGCACGACGGCCCGCGTGTTGGCGATGTGCTTCTCCATGCGCAGGCCCAGCGTCTCCATGCCCTGCAGGATCTGGAATGCATTCATCGGGCTCATGGCGGCGCCGAAGTCGCGGATGCCTTCGCGGCGCGCGCGCAGCAGGAAGCCGGCGGTGGTGGATTCCTCGCTGAACACCATGCCATGGAAGCCCGCGTAAGGTTCGGTCAGCGTTGGGAATTTGCCTGATTTTTCCCAATCGAATTTTCCGCTATCCACCACAAGGCCGCCGATGGCTACGCCGTGGCCGCCGAGGAACTTCGTGGCCGAATGAAAAATCAGGTCGGCGCCGAGGTCGAAAGGCCGCATCAGCCAGGGCGTGGTGAAAGTCGAATCGACCAGCAGCGGCAGGCCGGCCTCGTGCGCTACATCGGATACCTTCCGGATGTCGAGTACGTCCAGTCCTGGATTGCCGAGCGTTTCGCCGAACAGCAGGCGGGTATTCGGACGGATCGCTTTGCGAAAAGCGTCGACGTTACGCGGATCGACGAATGTGGTCTCGATGCCGAAACGCGGCAGGGTGTACTGCAGCAGATTGTGCGAACCGCCGTAAAGCGAGCGCGACGCGACGATGTGGGAGCCAGCGCCCATCAGCGTTGCGATGGCGAGATGCATCGCCGCCTGTCCACTGGCCGTGGCAATCGCGCCGACGCCACCCTCGAGCGCTGCAATGCGTTCTTCCAGCACGGCGTTGGTCGGATTCGAAATGCGCGTGTATACATGGCCCGCCCGCTCCATGTTGAACAGCGACGCCGCCTGGTCGGTGTCCTTGAAGACGTACGACGTCGTGAAGTACACCGGCTGTGCCCGCGCGCCGAACTGCGGATCGGGCTGCTGCCCCGCGTGCAGGCTCAGCGTGTCGAACTGGTAACTCTTCGGTCCGGGCATGTTTGGTCTTTCAAATTCAAAAACATTTAGCCACAGAGGACACAGAGAACTTCAAGAGAACAAAATCCCACGATAGGTAGGGCGGCAATGCGCAGCGAGAAATATTTCGACTTCCACCTGATTGGGTTTTGTTTCCTCTGTGCCCTCTGTGCCCTCTGTGTCCTCTGTGGCAAATTGTCTTAATCTGCGTTAGTAAAAAGCCCCGCGGGCGGTGATCGGCCAGACGGATTCGACCTTGTCGCCGCGCACGCCGACGATCCAGTCGTAGAGATTCACGGTGGGATCGCAATGGCCGGGAATAAGCCGAATCTTGTCGCCGACCGTCAGTCGCGACCCCTGCGGCAGTTTCAATACGCCATGTTCGTCGGAAGCTCTCAGGAATTCCACGCCCGGCAGGTCGGCGACCAGCGGCATGCCGGAATCGACAGACAATGCCTTCAGGCCGGCATCGACGACCGCGCGCTCAGCGGTGGCGTGGCTCATGACCGTGGCCCAGACGTAAAGGCTTTGCTCGAAGTTCCGCGCCGGTTTGCCATCGTCGTCGAGATTGCGGTTGTAATCGGCGTCCATGAAGATATACGAGCCAGGCTGGATCTCGTTGTACACGCCGCTGGCGGCCTCGAGCGGATAGGTTCCGGTGCCCGCGCCCGTGATGATTTCCGGCTTGAGTCCATGGGCCTGCAGGGCTTCGATTGTGTTTTGTACCAGTTGCACGGCCTTGGCGATCGCGGCTTTTCGCTCGATCGGCGTGCGCGCGTGCTGCGCGGCGCCCTGGTAGGCCTGCAGGCCGGCAAAACGAAGATGCTTTGTAGCGGCGATGCGCTGCGCAAGCGGGACGCACGGTTCGCCGGGTTCGACGCCGCAGCGGTTCGCGCCGACGTTGACTTCGATGAACACGTCGATTTTCGTTCCGGCTACCCGCGCAGCGTTGTCCAGGTCGCCAATGTTTTGCTCGTTGTCGACGCAGACACTGACGCGCGCTCGTTTCGCCAGCCCGGCAAGGCGCGCGAGCTTGCTCGGCCCGACCACTTCGTTGCTGACCAGCACATTCATCACGCCGCCTTCCACCATGGCCTCGGCCTCCGAGACTTTCTGGCAGCACACGCCGATCGCCCCGCGCGCCATCTGCCGCAACGCGATTTCCGGACATTTATGCGATTTTGCGTGCGGCCGCACGCGAATGCGGGTATCGACAAGCGATTGGTCGAGCCGGTCGAGGTTGCGTTCAAACGCATCGAGGTCGAGCAGGAGCGCGGGCGTGTCGACTTCGGCGAGGGTCATGCCCTGACGGGCGGGCGGAGCCAAGCGGATCGTCATATTTTATTTTATTGCCGATAGACGGGAAATCAGGTGCAGACGTGAATCCACGAAAGCTCGCAGCCGAGGCGAAGGGATCACCTCGCCTAGCGGCCCGTCTCGCAGTCGGTGCGCATGACGTTGCTGGCGCTCTCGACGCTCCAGTTGCGGCCATAGGAGCCGAACACCAGGTCGACGATGGTCGTCAGGTTCTTTTTCTCGACCGGGTCGTTGTAGCTGCGTTTCTCCAGAGCGGCGAGTGCCTGGTCCTTCGGCTGGCCTTCCTTGCGCCAGGCCATGGCCTCCGAGGCGAACTTGCCGATGTCCGCACAGGTCATGCTGCCCAGCGGGTAAGGGGCGGCTGTCGCCGCGGTGGAGCAGACCAGCAAGCCAAACAGGAACATTCTCGACATGCGGCAATCCTATTAAAGGTGGTGGTGCGGTGCCAGCCGGGTAGAATTTGACGGCAACGGAAGACCCGCGCATTTTAGGCGTTTGGACAGGGGATTACCATGACGAGTCGGAGGTGGTGGGAAGCAATGCGGGCCCGGGGCATGCTGGTGACGATGGCCGTGCTGCTCGCGTGTGGCAACGCCGGTGCCGCGCGGCAGAGCGACGACGAAATTCGCAAGCTGGCGCTGACGCAATTGCACAGCCAGGATGCCGACGCGCGACTGGCGGCCTGCACGATGCTGGCCAAAGTTGGCAGACAGGAAGACGTGCCGCTGCTGCAGTCGCGGCTCTTCGACGACGACGATCGCGTGCGCGGCACGGCAGAGGCCGTGATCTGGGCCATCTGGAGCCGTTCCGGCGATGCCGCTACCGACCAGCTCTTCAAGCGCGGCGTTGAGGAGATGCGTGACGGCCACCTGAGGATGGCGATCGATACGTTCGACCGCGTGATTGCCATGCGGCCGGAATTCGCCGAGGGCTGGAACAAGCGGGCGACCGTGTATTTTCTGCTCGGCGAGGACGACATGTCCCTGAAGGATTGCGCGGAGGTCCTGAAGAGGAACCCCCGGCATTTCGGGGTACTGGCGGGCTATGGGCAAATCTACCTGCGCAAGGGCGAGTTGCAACGCTCCCTGGAATTCTTCGAGCAGGCGCTTGCGATCAATCCCAACATGACGGGCGTGCAGGCTTCGATCGATGCGCTGCGCGAGCTCATGGTCAAGCGCGGACGTCGCTTTATCTGATACACCGTTTCCCTTTACCGCTGCCGGAAGGGTTCCCGGTTTTCCGGGTTGAGGGTGGCTGTGCGTTTATCAAGGACGGATCAAGACCGCAACATGGACCAATACGAACCGGCGCCGGTCACACCCGATAGAAACCCCGCGAAAGCCTGGCTGGAAAATCTGGCCGGAGGCGTTCGCCTTGCGTTGTTCCGGCGACCCACGGCATCCGGGTTTCACGTCAATGCGAATCACTTCATTGCGATCGCAGCGACCAGTCTCGCCGTGAGTTTTGCGTGTTCCTTCGCGCAGGTCGGGTTCGGCGGATTCTTCAACCTGCAGGCGCTGCCGTCGGAATTGTTCTGGCTGCCGCTGTCACTGCTGGCCGGATACCTGATCGGGCGTGTCGCGCAAGCTCCCGGGTTGATCCTGCTGGTGCCGATCGCTGTGGGTTCGATCGGCATCCCGCTAACCATCGCGTCGAGCGCGATCTGGTCTGCCGTCGATCATCAATGGTTGAGGGTGCCGGCCGCGTCCCATGGTGACATGGCGATCTATCAGCTTGTCTTTGCCTGGTGGGCGCTGGCGACATTGATGGCGATCAGGCGGCTGATCGTGCCGGCAAATCCACGCGCAATATCGCCTGCCGCCATCGTGGCGCTGTTCGTGCTGCTACCGGCGTACTTCGTGCCCTCCGCGCCACTGTGGGAGCGGGCATTCGACGAGGAAGACGCTGCCGACCAGCCTGGCCTGCCCCGGCAGGCCTTCAGCGAAAAAGCGCTCTATGCGCAGCCGGAACTCTTGAGCGCGGCCGTGGACCAACTCAAATCCGGGCGCGCGGGCGTCGACGACCTCTATTTCGTGGGCTTCGCACCTTACGCGACGCAGGACGTGTTCATGAAGGAAACGCTGTCCATCGACAAACTGCTGGAGGAACGATTCGACACCGGCGGGCGCAGCGTAAGCCTCATCAGCCATCCCAGCCTCGTAGAAAAATATCCGATCGCCACGCTGACCAGCCTGCGCC
>JAYVMZ010000089.1:0-3780 GCA_043758735.1 Betaproteobacteria bacterium | reverse complement strand
CAAGCGTGTCTTCGGAAAAGTTACGGCCCGCAACCAGCATGAAAACAGGTTAGCGAAAAATCCGCCCCGTGTCCAGCTAAAAATGTGGGACAGGATCAGTTGTAAGGGAGGGAGAATACGGTCAACGCACTGCGTGACGTTTAGGGCAAAACTCTAGACGTGGCTCGTTGCCGATCCGGCGGCTTGAAGCAAGTGCGTTTCGGCGGGGCGCCCTCCTTCCCAAAACAGCACCCTCCTTCCCCTTCAAGGGGAAGGCCGGGATGGGGATGGGTAACACGTCTAAACGGAAGGAAGGCGAAGTCGAATCCTACGACCCGCCGATGTCCTTCGCAGTACGCAGCACGCCGTTAGAGTGCCCCCTTGCAAGGAGGCAAAACATCCACATATTCCGCATGAACGTATAAGGGGACAATACGGACCATCTCGAGGAGGCAGGCTGTGATGAAAAGAAGAGCTTTTTTGATAGCGGGCGCCGGAGGACTGGCGATCCTGGCTGCGAGACAATACTCGCTCACACCCCCGGCGGTCGCGGCCGAAAAATTCGAAGTCACCCATACTGACGCGGAATGGCGGAAACTGTTGACGAAGGAGCAATACACCGTACTGAGAAAGGAAGGAACGGAAAAAGCCTTTTCCAGCCCGCTGAACAATGAGCATCGGGTTGGGACATTTTCCTGCGCCGGCTGCCAGTTACCCGTGTACTTGTCCAAAACGAAATTCGAAAGCCATACCGGCTGGCCAAGCTTCTGGGCGCCCATCGAGAACGCGGTTCATACCACGGACGATAGCTCTTTCGGCATGGCCCGTACTGCGGTCAGTTGCCGGCGCTGCGGCGGCCACCTCGGCCACGTATTCAATGACGGTCCACCACCGACGGGCCAGCGTTATTGCATGAACGGCGTCGCCATGACCTTCACGCCGGAGCATGCCTGAAGAGGAGGACGCGAATACCATGCAGAAACCTTTTGCCGTCACATACAGCGATGCCGAATGGCGCCGCAGACTGACGCCACAGCAATACCAGGTGATGCGGGCGCATGGGACCGAGGCACCGGACAGCTGCGCGTTACTGGCGGAAAAGCGGCCGGGGACGTTTTCCTGCGCCGGCTGCGACCAGCCCCTGTTCGAGTCGAAGCGCAAATTCGAGAGCGGGACGGGGTGGCCGAGCTTCAATGATCCGATTGCAGGATCAATCGAAAACTCAGTCGACGAAACCTATGGAATGATCCGGACCGAAGTGCACTGCGCGACCTGCGGGAGTCATCTCGGACACGTTTTCGAAGACGGCCCGCCGCCGACCCATTTGCGCTACTGCATAAATGGCGTGGCGATGAAGTTCGCGGCGGACTGATTGCCGCTTCCAGCGCAATAGGCCCGGAGGGCCATCCCCTGCCGGGCCTCGTCCGACACCTTTGTGTCCCGACGCCTTTGTGGGGCGCGAAATTGAGCCCGTCTGTCGTTGGCGACATATTGGGTTCCACGCCAATAATTCTGCAATTCCCGAAGGAAATCAGGAACCAGTGCGACGGGCCTCCTGTCCGAATATTAGTGCGGTCGGGCCGCCCCTCGGCCACCTGACAGCGTCCCCGTCCACAGAGCACCACACGTTACCGGAGCGGGCTGAATTATTGCGGGCGCAAGTCAAAAACGCCGGCAGTATTCGGGCCGGAGGAATCCATTTCCGGGGGAGACGCATCGCGCGGGAAAGCGCTAACATGGCTGTTTCTGCCACGGTTAGAAAACGCATGACAACGGGAGCCCTGAACATGCCGCTGGACGAATCAGAATCCGCGATCACCATAGCGAATCCGGACTTTGGGAGTTTCGAACTCATATCGGAAACACTGCAACGCAGCCAGGCCCTGCGCACGACGGACGCGCTGCGATGGCGCAATCGCCAGGTCAGCGCGCGGTCGCGGCATGGCCGCGATGAATTGCTCGCCGGGCTGAATGCGACGCAGGCCTGGATCCCGTCGAAGTATTTCTACGATTCTCTCGGATCGCAGTTGTTCGAGGCGATCACCCGTCTGCCCGAGTACTACCCCACCCGCACCGAGGCGGCGATTTTTTCGCGCCAAATCGACGACATCGCGCGCGTGGCCGGCCGCGGCCGCAACCTCATCGACCTGGGTGCGGGCAATTGCGAAAAAGCCGCCTCCCTGTTCGCCGTGCTCCAGCCCGCGCAATATGTGGCGGTGGACATTTCCGCGGAGTATCTGGAGACCGCGCTGGCTCGCCTGCGCCGCCAGTATCCCGGCATCGCGATGACGGGCTTGAGCATGGACATGTCGGAAGGGTTGGCACTGCCGGATTCCATTCCCGCGAACGGACGGCTGTTTTTCTACCCGGGCTCGTCCATCGGCAATTTCACGCCGGCCGACGCCGCCGGCTTTCTGTCCGATCTGCGGCGCCAGTGCCTGCAACAAGGCGGCCTGCTGATCGGCGTGGACCTGATCAAGGATAAGTCGATCCTCGACGCCGCCTATGACGATGCGCTCGGCGTGACAGCCGCGTTCAACCTGAATGCGCTCAACAATGTGAACGCCGTACTGGGCTCGGATTTCGACGTGCGCGACTGGCGGCACCTGGGATTTTTCAACCAGACCATGTCGCGCGCGGAAATGCATGTCGAAACGCGCCTGGCGGTCGACGTGCACTGGCCCGGCGGGTCGCGCCGTTTCGAGGCCGGGGAGCGCATCCATACCGAGAACAGCTACAAATACAGCGTCGAGGAATTCGGCGCGCTGCTGCGCCGGACGGGCTTCCACAATGTCACGGCGTGGACCGATCAGCGCAAATGGTTCGCGCTGTTCTACGCGAGCGCGTAACCCGGAGACGATCGTGAACGATCCACGCAGGCCTCTCGCAATCGACCCGCACGGAGGCGGCGCCGCGCCGGTGGATCGCGACGGATTGCGCGAGCGCTACGCCGGCATTCGTGCGCATAGTGTGAATCTGGTCAAACCGTTGTCCGAGGAAGACTGCTGCGTACAGTCCATGCCGGACGCAAGTCCGGTGAAGTGGCACCTTGGCCACACCTCGTGGTTCTTCGAAACCTTCGTCCTGGAAAAATTCGAGGCATCGTTCGCCGCCTTCCTGCCTGCATTCAGGGTGATATTCAATTCTTACTACAACGGTGTAGGGGAAAAATTTCCTCGGGCGCAGCGCGGCCTGCTGACGCGTCCCTCGCTGCACGAAATAATGCTGTATCGCAAGAAAGTGAACGGGCGCATGGAGAAAATCTTTGCGCGATTCGAAAACGATGCGGCTTTCCGCACGCTGGTCGACCTTGGTCTGCACCACGAGCAGCAGCACCAGGAACTGATCCTGACCGACGTCAAGCATCTGTTTTCGCTGAATCCGTTGAAGTCGACCTATCGCGAGTGGGAGGAAGCAAACTCCCCGGTCGCGGCCGGCATCGAATGGCATGCGTTCGACGGCGGCGTGGCCGAAATCGGATACGGCGGCGACGGATTTTGTTTCGACAACGAGACGCCGCGCCACAAGCAATACCTGAATGCCTATTCCCTGGCGTCGCGCCTGGTGACCAATGGCGAATATCTCGATTTTATTTCCGATGGCGGTTACCGCGATCCGCGGCTGTGGCTCTCCGAAGGCTGGGACTGGATCCAGGCCAACAGGATCACCCATCCGATCTACTGGGAGCGCGGGAGTGAACGCTGGGACGAATTCACGCTCGGCGGCGGCCGGGCGCTCGATGCTGCCGCCCCGGCCGTACACATTTCCTACTTCGAAGCGGACGCCTATGCGCGTTGGGCC
>JAYVMZ010000088.1:0-11828 GCA_043758735.1 Betaproteobacteria bacterium | reverse complement strand
TTCGACTCACCCATCGGGTGACTCCCGTCAATGTCTCAGAAACCGCAGACTGCCTGATTCTGGAGCAGATAGCACACCGTCAAGTGAGGTTTTTAGGTTGAACGAATCATTCGGCCTTGGCGCGCTATTCCTGAGCAGCTTTCTCGCGGCCACCTTGCTTCCCGGCGGTTCCGAGTTCGTTTTCGCCGGCGTGCTTTCCAGCGGCACGGCCGGTCTCTGGCCGGCGCTTGCCGTCGCCACGCTCGGCAATACGCTCGGCGGATCGACTTCCTATCTGGTGGGTCGCCTGGTGCCGGATCGCAAACTGGGCGGGCGTGCGCTGGAATGGGTGCATCGCCGGGGTTCGCCGGTACTGCTGCTGTCCTGGGTGCCGATCATCGGGGATGCATTGTACGTCGCCGCCGGGTGGTTGAGGCTCAGCATCTGGGTGGTCGGTGCTGTTCATGGCACTGGGTAAATTCGGTCGCTCTTATAGGCCGGCTGGTGGCGTGAACTTCGCGGTAGAGAATGATGCGTCGCGGTAGAATTCTTCTCCCGTCCTGAAGTCCTAAACAGATGCAACCGATTCCCCCATTCGCTTCCACCGGCATCCGGCTTCGCGAGATCCCCTACAATTACACGTCGTTCTCCGATCGCGAAATCGTGATCCGGCTGCTTGGCGCGCCGATGTGGCAAATGCTGGACGAGTTGCGCAGCCAGCGCCGCACCGGACGCTCGGCCCGCATGCTGTACGAAGTGCTGGGCGACATCTGGGTCGTCAATCGCAACCCCTACCTGCAGGACGACATGCTGGACAATCCGCGGCGCCGCACCGCGCTGGTCGAAGCATTGCGCCATCGCCTGCGCCAGATCGAACTGCGCCGGACCGGGCCGTACAGTGACGAAGGCGAAGGGGCCGGCAACGTGAGCGACAAAGTCGCCCTGTTGCTCGCCTCCGCGCACAAGGCGGTGGACGATTTCGAGCTCGACTTCGAGGAAACCACGAAGCTGCGGCGCAAGGCTTTGCGCCGGTTTACGCGAATTACCCGCCGCGACAACGTCGCTTTCGACGGCCTGGCGCGCGTGTCGCACGTAACCGATGCGACCGACTGGCGCGTCGAATACCCTTTCGTCGTGCTCTATCCCGACACCGAGGAAGAAGTGCAGCCGATCGTGCAGGCCTGCATCGAGCTCGGGCTGACCATCATTCCGCGCGGCGGTG
This sequence comes from Betaproteobacteria bacterium, assembly GCA_043758735.1. GTDB lineage: Bacteria > Pseudomonadota > Gammaproteobacteria > Burkholderiales > JACQAP01 > JACQAP01. The sequence continues at coordinate 10,627 of JAYVMZ010000088.1, read as the reverse complement.
GTACCGGCTATACCGGCGGCGCGATTCCGCTCGATAAACTGTCTGCAGTCATCAACACCGAGAAACTGGAAACCCTGAGCGGCGTGGAAATGACGCCCTTGCCGGGATCGCCGGAACCGGTGCCGACCATCCACTGCGGCGCCGGCGTGGTCACGCGCCGCGTCATGGAAGCGGCGGACGCCGCCGGCCGCGTATTCGCGGTCGACCCGACTTCGGCGGATGCGTCGTGTATCGGCGGTAACGTCGCCATGAACGCGGGTGGCAAGAAAGCGGTGCTGTGGGGTACGGCGATCGACAATCTTGCCTCGTGGCGAATGGTGACGCCGCAGGCCGAGTGGATGCTGGTCGAGCGCATCGACCACAACCTCGGCAAGATCCACGATCAGGAACTGGCGCGCTTCCGCATCACGCGCTTCGGCCGCGACGGCAGGATGCCGCAAGGCGAACCCGAAATCCTCGAGGTGCCCGGACGCCAGTTTCGCAAGGAAGGCCTGGGCAAGGATGTCACCGATAAATTTCTCGCTGGCCTGCCCGGCGTGCAGAAGGAAGGTTGCGACGGCATCATCACGTCGGCGCGCTTCATCCTGCACAAGATGCCCGCGCATACGCGCACCGTCTGTCTGGAGTTCTACGGCCAGGTTGCCCACTCCGTGCCCTCGATCGTGGAAATCAAGGCTTTCCTCGACCGCCGTCCCGGCGGCGCGACTCTCGCCGGACTGGAGCACCTCGACGAGCGCTATGTGAAGGCCGTCGGCTATGCCACCAAAGCCAAGCGCAGCGGCCGGCCGAAAATGGTGTTGCTCGCCGATATCGTCGGCGAGGACGACAGGGCGGTCGGCGAAGCCGCCTCCGCGGTGGTGCGGATTGCCAATGCGCGCGGCGGCGAAGGCTTCATTGCGGTTTCGGCGGAAGCGCGCAAACAGTTCTGGCTCGACCGCTCGCGCACGGCCGCGATCGCCAAGCACACCAACGCTTTCAAGATCAACGAAGACGTGGTCATCCCGCTCGATCGCCTCGGCGATTACTCCGACGGCATCGAGCGCATCAACATCGAACTGTCGCTGAAGAACAAAATCCGCCTGCTCGACGCGATGGAGGAATTCCTGCAAGGCGAGCTGCGCGTGCACCAGGAGGCCGAAAAGCTGCCGCAGGACGATTTGCTCGGCGGCCGGCCGGCAAACGCGACCGAACTGGTGCGCTCGACGAGGAGCCGTTGGCAATGGATGCTGGAGCATCTCGATTCGCCCGTGGGCGATCTCGATGCGGGGCGCGAGGCACTAGGCGCGAGGCACGAGGCCTTGGGTACTTTACCTCTCACCCCTCACCCCTTACCCCTTACGGTTTTCGGCGCATTGCAAAGCTACGCCTTGCGCGTGTCCTGGAAGAAGGAAGTCTGTGAGCCGCTCATGCAGATTTTCGATGGCCGGGCATTCGATCCGATCCGTGCCGAAATCAATACCATCCACAAACGCATGCTGAAAAGCCGGTTGTTCGTGGCGTTGCACATGCACGCCGGGGACGGCAACGTGCATACCAATATTCCGGTCAATTCCGACGACTACGCGATGCTGCACGAAGCCAACGTCGCCGTCGCCCGCATCATGAAACTGGCGCGGGCATTGGACGGCGTGATCTCCGGCGAGCACGGCATCGGCATTACCAAGCTGGATTACCTTGAGCCGCAGGAAATGGACAGCTTTGCGAAGTACAAGAGGCGCGTCGATCCCGAGGGCCGTTTCAATCGGGGGAAACTGCTGGCTGGCGCCAATCTCGACAACGCTTACACGCCCAGCTTCAACCTGCTGGAACTGGAGAGCCTGATCCTGGAGCAGAGCGCGATCGGCGAGATTTCCGATTCAATCAAGGACTGCCTGCGTTGCGGCAAGTGCAAGCCGGTGTGCGCAACCCACGTGCCGCGCGCGAACCTGCTGTATTCGCCGCGCAACAAGATCCTCGCCACGTCGCTGCTCATCGAGGCTTTTCTATACGAGGAGCAAACCCGCCGTGGTGTCTCGCTCAAGCACTTCGACGAATTTTCCGACGTCGCCGACCATTGCACGGTCTGCCACAAATGCCTGAATCCCTGTCCGGTGGACATCGACTTCGGCGATGTGTCGATTGCGATGCGCAATTTCCTGCGCCGCCAAAACAAGAAGAAATTCAATCCCGGCACGGCTGCGTCCATGCTGTTCCTGAACGCGACCGATCCGAACACCATCAAGGTCACGCGCAAAATCATGATCGAGTGGGGCTTCCGCGCGCAGCGCCTGGCTCATCGCGCGGGGAAATCGCTCGGCCTGATCCAGGAGCAGGTGAAACATCCGCCGGCCACGCTCGGAAAGCCGTCGATCAAGGCGCAGGTGATCCACATCATCAACAAGCCGATGCCGGGCGGGTTGCCGAAGAAGACCTCGCGCGCCTTGCTGGATATCGAAGACAACCGCATGGTGCCGGTGATCCGCGACCCCAAAAAGGTGAACGAGGATTCGGACGCAGTTTTCTATTTTCCGGGCTGCGGCAGCGAGCGCCTGTTTGGCCAGGTGGGGCTCGCCACCCAGGCCATGTTGTACGACGTCGGCGCCATCACTGTGCTGCCTCCCGGTTACCTGTGCTGCGGTTACCCTCAGACCTCCGCAGGCGAAGCGGAGAAGGGACAGAAGATCAGCACCGACAACCGCGTGCTGTTCCACCGTGTGGCCAATACGCTGAACTACCTCGATATCAAGACCGTGGTGGTGTCCTGCGGAACCTGCATGGACCAGTTGCAGAAATACGAATTCGACAAGATTTTCCCCGGCTGCCGGCTGCTCGACATCCACGAATACCTGCTGGAGAAAAACGTCCGCCTCGAAGGCGTGACCGGCGTGCGCTACATGTACCACGATCCCTGCCACACGCCGATGAAGACTTATCAGCCACTGAAGGTGGTCAACGAGCTGATGGGAACGGAAGTGATGCTTAACGATCGTTGCTGTGGTGAATCCGGCACACTGGCCGTAACACGACCCGACATTTCCACGCAGGTGCGTTTCCGCAAGGAAGAGGAAATGCGCAAGGGCGCCGACCAGCTGCGCACCGGCGGATTCAAGGGCGAAGTAAAGATTCTCACGTCTTGCCCGTCCTGTCTGCAGGGCCTGTCGCGCTACGACAACGACTCCGGTACCACGGCGGACTACATCGTGGTCGAGATCGCCAAACATGTTCTCGGGGAAAACTGGATGGCAGACTATGTCGCCAAAACCAATAGCGGCGGCATCGAGCGCGTTCTTCTATGAAGAACGCGCGGTGATTGGTGATTGGTGTCCGATTTCGCTGGATATCGGGCTTGGCCCATAGTTGGCGAATATTTTTCAGCCCTCAAGTGAGGATCTGATTTTTTACACCAGTCACCAATGACCAATCACCAATCACCAGCCACCGGCTGCGTGCTTTGCATGCAGCCAGGCGGCGAAGTCCTCTGGGACGACGGCTTCGCCCGCGTCGTGCTGGTCGGCGACGCGGATCATCCGGGGTTTTGCCGGGTCATCCTGAATGCGCACGCGAAGGAGATGACGGACTTATCCGAGGCGGATCGTGCGAAGGTGATGCGCATTGTCTACACGGTGGAGGGATTGCTGCGCGAATTCCTGGCACCGGACAAAATCAATCTCGCCAGCTTTGGCAATGTCGTGCCGCACCTGCACTGGCACGTTATCCCGCGATTCGCCGACGATCCTCATTTTCCGAATTCAGTCTGGTCGGCCAAAGCGCGCGAGAACGCGCGCCCATTGCCGGCAGGATTCAATCGATCGCTGCGCCAGCGGCTCGACCCACTGCTTACCGCAAGAAGCTAGGCAGACACCTTCGCTGCCAGCGTATTGACGGCGGCGAGGCGGCGGGTGTCGGGAAACATGACGGAGAAGGTGCTGCCGTTGCCCGGCGTACTTTGAATGTCAAGATAGGCCTGATGGCGATTCAGCACGTGCTTGACGATCGCGAGGCCCAACCCGGTACCCCCGGTTTCACGCGAACGGCTGCGGTCCACCCGATAGAAGCGCTCGGTGAGCCGGTCAATATGCTGCGGTTCGATGCCGATACCGGTGTCGCGGACGGCAAACGCCGGTTGGCCATCACGCACTTCCCAGCGTATTTCGATTTCCCCGTTTTCCGGCGTATAGCGCACGGCGTTGCTGATCAGGTTGCCAAATGCGCTGCGCAGTTCTTCGGTATTGCCTTTGAGCCATTCGGCGCTTTCCAGCGTTACGCGAATCCGATGGCGGCCAGCGGATAATACCTGCGCGTCCTGGTGCAGCGCGCGCAGCATCTCCGGCATGTTGACGTCTTCCTCGCGCAACGGGTTCTGAGTGCTCTCGAGCCGGGACAATGTCAGCAGGTCTTCCACCAGCCGCGTCATGCGGCTGGTCTGCTGCCGCATCAGTTCGATCGCGCGCTTCGACATCTCCGGATCCGGCACTTCCATATCTTCCAGCGTTTCCAGGAAACCGCCAACGACCGTCAGCGGCGTGCGCAGTTCGTGCGAGACATTGGCGACGAAATCGCGCCGCGTCGTTTCAAGGCGCTCCCAGCGTGTAATGTCGCGGCCGAGGATCAGCTTGCGGCTGTCGCCGTAAGGCACCTGTTGCACGGCCAGCACCATCTCGCCGGCTGGACGCGATATTTTCAGAACAAGCGGTTCACCGAAATGATCCGAGGACAGGTGCTCGATGAAATGCGGCTGGCGCAGGATGTAAGTGATCTGCTGGCCGCGGTCGCGCTGGTTGTCGAGGCCGAAATAATCTTCGGCTTTCGGATTGCACCATTCGATGCGGTCCGCGCTGTCGAGGATGACGACGGCGTCCGGCAACGCCGCGCCGGCAAGCTGAAAGCCCGACAAGGCCTCGCCGAGCCGTTGTTCCGTCTCGCGCTGGCGCTTGAGCATCCTCAGCATGTTGGAAGAAAGATACTCCCATGCGCCCGAGCCCATCGGCATGCCGCGCGATTGCGGGTTTTGCAGCCAGTGGTACAGCATGGAAAGATTGCGCAGATGGTGCAGCAGCAAGCCCAGCAGCATCAGGCAGAGGAACAGCAGCGCACCCTTCGAGCCGAGCAACGGCCAGGAAACCAGCCCAATGACGCCGATCAGGATGACGGTGGAAAGGGGCCTGCCCCACATGGACTTCAAGCGTCGCATCCCCGGAATGAGCAGGCGGGAATTATCGCAGAAACCACCGCGGCCGAACCTGCGAAAAGCGGTTCAGCTGGCGGAGAAACGGTAGCCCGTGCCGCGCACCGTCTGCACCAGTCCGTCGAGTTCGGTGGGTTCCAGGGCTTTGCGCAGGCGCCGGATGTGCACGTCCACCGTGCGTTCTTCGACGAACACGTGGTCGCCCCAGACCTGATCGAGCAACTGCGTGCGCGAGTGCACGCGCTCGGCGTGCGTCATCAGGAAGTGCAGCAACCGGAATTCGGTCGGACCCAGGTCCACCGGTTCGCCGTTGCCGGTGACGCGATGACTGGCCGGGTCGAGCTTGAGACCGCCGAGTTGTACCATGTCGTCTGTCATTTCCGGGGCGCGCCGGCGCAGTACGGCCTTGATGCGGGCATTCAATTCGCGCGGCGAAAACGGTTTGGTGATGTAGTCGTCCGCGCCGGCTTCGAGGCCTTGCAGTTTGTCCTGCTCGTCTGAGCGCGCGGTCAGCATGATGATGGGTATCGCGCGGGTGCGCTTGTCGGCGCGCAGCCGCCTCGCGAACTCGATGCCTGAAAGGCCGGGCAGCATCCAGTCCAGCAACACCAGGTCGGGCAGCGCATTGGCTACGAGGGTCCGCGCCTGTTCCGCGTTATCGGCGCGTAACGGCTGGTGCCCCGCCTGCTTCAGGTTGTAGGCAATCAGTTCCTGGATTGCCGGTTCGTCTTCGACGACGAGGATGGTTGCTGCCATGGATGACGTTACCCGCTTGGTTCTTACGTTTGCAATACTATGAAGCAAATGTTACAAGCTCGTGACGGCCTCGGGACGCCGAACCTCGTTGGCGGCTATGATGGCGCCTGGCGCAACCGCGCATTGTCCATTCCGAAAACACCCGTTTCCGACAGCAATCATGGCAGGACTCCAACCCGGGACGCCTCATCCCGTCGAAATCAATCTGCATCAGAAATCGCGCGTCCTCGAAATCAGTTTCGACGACGGCAAAGCCTATCGCCTTTCCTGCGAGTACCTGCGCGTGTATTCGCCGTCGGCGGAAGTGCGTGGCCACGGCCCCGGGCAGGAAATCCTGCAAGAGGGTAAAAAGGAAGTGGAAATAACCGCGATCGAACCGGTCGGTCATTATGCGGTCAAGCTGGTCTTCAGCGACGGTCACGATACCGGACTGTACTCGTGGGACTATCTCTACAGCCTGGGCGAGAATCAGCCGAAGTTGTGGCAGCAGTATCTCGATAGACTGGCTCTTGCCGGCGTCCATCGGGAGCCCGCCGGCAAGGAGCCCGCCGCACCGGCTGCCAAAGGCTGGAAAAAAATCTGAGCGCCGACGGAAAACGTGCAATGGATCCGCAAAAGACCACCGATTTTGGTTTCCAGAAGGTAACAGAAGACGAAAAGGCGACAAAAGTCGCCGGCGTATTCAGCTCGGTGGCGAATCGTTACGACATCATGAACGATCTGATGTCAGCCGGATTGCACCGCGTGTGGAAACGCTTTGCCGTCGAGATGAGCGGGGTGCGCAAGGGCGGCCGCGTGCTCGACGTCGCGGGAGGAACCGGCGACCTGTCGTCGCTGTTCCTGTCCCGGGTCGGCGCGGGCGGCGAAGTCTGGCTGACGGACATCAACCGCGAAATGCTCGGACGCGGGCGCGATCGCCTGATCGACGCTGGCCGCGCTGTGCCTTCCGTGCAATGCGATGCCGAGCAGCTGCCGTTGCCGGACAGCTACTTCGATTGCGCCATTGTCGGCTTCGGCCTGCGCAACATGACGCACAAGGACAAGGCCCTGGCGGAAATGTTGCGTGTCGTGCGCAGCGGCGGCCGCATGCTGGTGCTGGAGTTCTCGCAGGTCTGGCAACCGCTGCGGCCCGTGTATGACGCTTATTCGTTCAGGCTTCTGCCGCTGCTGGGCAAACTCGTCACCGGGGATTCGGACAGCTACCGCTATCTCGTGGAATCGATTCGCAAGCATCCGGGCCAGGAAGAACTCAAGCAGATGATGCAGCAGGCAGGCTGCGCTCGCGTCGAGTACTACAACCTGACCGCGGGCGTGGTGGCATTGCACGTCGGTTACAAGCTCTGAGCCATGCTCTCCGCACCGTTCAGTGCGTTCGTTAATCACCTGCTGGCTCCGGCCGCGTGGGCGCGCGCGAGCCTGGTTGAACACGCGGGCAAGACCGCTGTTTTCGACCTGTTTCCGATGCGCGTCGCCGTTGCCGTCGAGGCGGACGGAACGCTGCGTCGTGGGCCTGAGGGCGCGATCCCATCGGTCACGATTCGCCTGACCCATGCCACGGCCCTGCAAATATTGGCCGAAGGCGAAGAGGCCTGGCGCAAGGCGGAAATCGAGGGCGATACCGCCTTTGCAGCGGCGATAGCCAAGGTCGCCGCCAACCTGCGCTGGGATGTCGAAGAGGATTTGAGCCGGGTATTTGGCGACATCGCCGCACGGCGCATGGCGGCTGCCGGCCGCTCGGCCGCCGCGTGGCCGAAGCAGGCCGCGACCAGTTTCGCCGGTAACATCGCTGAATTCCTCACCGAAGAAAAACATCTGCTGGTCACGCCCTTGCGCGCCGCCGAGTTCGTGCGCGACGTCGACGAACTGCGCGACGCTGTCGAGCGCCTCGAGAAGCGCATTGAACGCCTGCAGCGGCAAGTCCGCGGCAGTTGATACTGCGGCCCTCTGCCATGCATCTGCTGCGGTTGCTTAAAATCATTCGTGTGTCGCTGCGCTACGGGCTCGACGAATTTTTCCTCGGCCACGAACGCGTGCGCGGATTGCGTACGGTGCTGTCGGCGGTCTTGTTCTGGCGCCGCCTCGAACGGCCGCGTGGCGAGAGGCTGCGCCTTGCACTGGAAGCGCTTGGACCGATTTTCGTCAAATTCGGCCAGGTGTTGTCTACGCGCCGCGACCTGATCCCGCTCGACATCGCCGATGAACTGGCTAAATTGCAGGATCAGGTCCCGCCGTTTCCGGTCGAACAGGCTTATCGCGCGCTCGAGCGTACCTACAACAAACCGGTCGACCAGGTTTTCGAGTATTTCGACCCGGTCGCCATTGCCAGCGCCTCGGTGGCGCAAGTCCATTTCGCCGTGCTCCCGGGCGGTCGCGAAGTGGCCGTCAAGGTGTTGCGGCCCGGAATTGCGCCGGTCATCGTCGAGGATGTCGCGCTGCTCAATGTCGCCGCCGGCCTGATCGAGAAGCTCTGGGCGGACGGGCGCCGGCTCAAGCCCAGGGAAGTCATCGCCGAGTTCGAACGGCACCTGAAAGACGAACTCGACCTGATTCGCGAAGCGGCCAACGCCAGCCAGTTGCGCCGCAATTTCGACAATTCACCGTTGCTACTCGTCCCCGAAATAGCCTGGGACTTTTGCGGCACCGAGGTCATGGTCATGGAGCGCATGACCGGCGTGCCGATCAGCCAGGTGGGGAAACTGCGAGCGCTGGGCATCGACATCCCGAAGCTCGCGCGCGGCGGCGTCGAGATTTTTTTCACCCAGGTTTTCCGCGACGGATTCTTCCACGCCGACATGCACCCGGGCAACATCCTGGTGGCGGCGGATGGCCGCTATATCGCGCTGGATTTCGGCATCATGGGAACATTGAACGAGGTCGACAAGAACTACCTCGCGCAGAATTTTCTGGCTTTTTTCCAGCGCGACTACCGGCGCGTCGCGGAAATCCATATCGAGTCGGGCTGGATTCCGGCCGATACGCGGGTCGAAGAGTTCGAAACCGCGATCCGCGCCGTCTGCGAACCGATTTTCGACCGACCGCTCAAGGAGATCTCGTTCGGCAAGGTGCTGCTGCGCCTGTTCCAGACTTCGCGGCGCTTCAATATTGAAATCCAGCCGCAGCTGGTCCTGCTGCAGAAAACCTTGCTGAACATCGAAGGCCTGGGTCGCGACCTCGATCCGGATCTCGACTTGTGGGTTACGGCGAAGCCCTACCTGGAACGCTGGATGTCGGAACAGGTTGGATGGCGCGGCCTGTGGCAGAACATCCGCAATGAGGCGCCACAGTGGAGCGTATTGCTGCCGCAGTTGCCGCGCCTGCTGCACCGGGCCTTGTCCGATCGTTCCACCCCCAGGCTTCATGACGAAATAGAGGCCCTGTTAAAAAGCCAGCAACGTCTCAACCGCCTGCTGGCCTGGCTGCTGGTCCTTCTCGGGGTCGTCCTGATCCTTCCCATCGCCCGCTGGTTCGTCTGAGCTAGGCCGCGAAATCTCTTTGACATGCGGGGAACATCCCGCATTCATCTGTTTGTCACATTCGACCCCCAGAATTCGATCCCGTTACGCACCAGTCATGGTTCGGTGCGCAAGTTTTCAACCGGGAGATTCATCAAATGGGATTCGCGACCACGGCATCCAAACGTCTGATTCTGGCGGCGGCGATCGCGGGAGTATTCGGCGCCAGCGCCACGCCGGCGTTTGCTGACATGGAAACCCTGCTCGACAAGCTGCATGAAAAGGGCGTGTTGAGCGACGACGACTATCAGAACATGCGCACCGAGACGCGCGCCGACCGACGCGCTCAGGCGCTGAAGGAAGCCCAGGAAGAAGAGAAGAAGCAGCAACCCGCGCCGGACTCCGCACGATTCAAGATGAGTGATGCGATCAAGAGCATGGAGCTCTACGGCGATATGCGGTTGCGCTACGAAAACCGCCTTGCCATCGCCCCGACTGCCGCCGAGCTCGAGCGCCAGCGCTGGCGCTATGCGCTGCGCGTCGGCGTGCGCGGTGACATCGGCAGCGACTTCTTCTACGGCCTGCGCCTCGAAACGGGCCAGTACGGACGTTCCGCATGGGTTACTTACGCGGACGACAACGCGGGCCAGGGAGGCAAGTCCTCGCAAGCGGCCAAGTTTAACGACGGCGTCAACGTCGGCCTGGCGTTCCTCGGCTGGAAGCCGACCAGTTGGTTGCAAGTGATCGGCGGCCGCCAACCCAACCCGCTTTACACCACCCCGATGGTCTGGGATCCGGACATCACGCCTGAAGGCCTGGCGGAGAAACTGAGCTTCAATTTGACGGATAACTTCAACCTGTTCGGCGGCGCCAGCCAGTTCGTCTATCAGGCCTTCGCGAGCCAGGGCCCTGCCGCGGCCACCGCCACCACAAACAGCAATGTGGGCCTGCGCCGGCCGAACTTGATGCTCTACACGTTCGAAGCCGGCGGCAACTACAAGCTGAGCCCGGACAGCGCCTTGAAGGGCGCGGTGAACTACTACCGCTATGCGGGTGGCCTGGGCACCGCGGACTACCGCTCCACCTTCACCGGCACGGGCGCGACTTACGCGGGCAACACAGGTGTCAATGACCTGGAAATCATCGAAATTCCGATGGAGTTCCGCTTCCCGGTGGGCCACCTTTCCGGCCTCGTCTACGGCAACTTTGCCAAGAACACCAAGGGTTCCGAGCGCGCCAAGGCGGCCGGTTTCGC